>CANHPK010000009.1 GCA_947462525.1 Roseiflexaceae bacterium
ACCTGGATTGGCCCCGGTGCGGTCGTCGACAAGTCCATCATCGACAAAAATGTCGTCGTGGGCGCGAACGCCGTTGTGGGGAGCGGGGACGACCTCGACACGCCCAATGTCCTGCAACCCGATAAGGTCAACACGGGCATCAATGTCATTGGCAAGGGGGCACGCATCCCCGCTGATTGTGTCATCGGGCGCAACGTCGTGGTCAATGCCGAACGTGTCGAAGCGCAGTTCCCCACTGCACGCATCGCCAGCGGAAGCACGATTTAGCGAAAGCTCGGCATGCTATGACATCCACGAGCCCGCATAAACACTCCACCCAGCAACTCATCGCCATTGCTGCACAGATGATTGCGACCAAGCAGACCAAATCCGGTGTGGTCGCGGATGTTGGTGCTGCAGTGGTCAGCACAGATGGGGACGTGTACACGGGCGTGTGTGTCGGCACGGATTCGAACACCATCTGCGCTGAACGTACGGCAATCGCCACGATGATTGGCGCGAGTCAGTCGTATCTCGTGCACACCGTCGTCGCGGTCTGGAAGAACGAGGACGGTGCAATCTATGTCATCCCACCGTGTGGACATTGCCGCCAGTTCATCGCAGACATGCACCCCGACAACATCACCGTGACCCAGGTCATCCTGAGCCACGATGTCGTCGTCCCGTTATCAGCACTCCTGCCATATTACGATTGGTGGGCCAAACAACCCGACTGCACCTCAGTCTAACCCACCATCAGCGCGGAAGGTCAGGAGCGACGATACGCGTTGTGCCAACCCATGGTACCAACGCTGTGTGGCATATGACTGCGCAAAATCGCTTGCTGCCAGCGCAGGGCCAGGGTCTTGACCACCAGATTTTTCGAGCATGTACCACCGATGCTCCATAATCCATCGGTACAAATCGGCTTCGGTTCGGCCGGGGAAGTGCTGGAGAATATTCTGGCTGCGAATCACCGCAATCGTCGGCATGTAGATGTTGTCGTACCAATCCACCACTGCCTCTGTCGATTCGATGGGTCGCTGTTGTTCGAGGCCCATAAAATACCGCCGGCCATTGATGTGTCGGATGAGTTCGAGGTAGCCGCCACTTTCGCTGAACTCAATCCGCTGTTCGGGCCGCACAGTGTGGAGTTGCGTCCATTCGAGGAAGTCGCTGTACTCTTCTTTGAGCGGCAATGCATCGACCGTCAAATCACGGGTCATCGGCACATCAACCAGCAACTCGGTGACATGAGCATCGATGTCACGTTGCCCCAAACGACGTGCAACAGAGATACGGTGATTGCCATCGCGGACAAAGTAAATGTCGCCGATTTTGTAGACATCAATCGGCGGCAAATCAATATACTGCAATGCCGCTTTGTTGACGTTCATCCAGCGATCTCGGGTGTGATCCGTTTTGGGGAGGAAGTGACGGTCAAAATCGCCATACCTCCCTTCGCTCCCAATAATATTGTCGAGTGGAATGGTCTGTAACCCGAGGCTCCGTTGACCGTGGATTTGCAGGCGTTGCCGCACTTCTTCGAACGCAAGTAAGTCATGCGGGGCATGGTACAGAGCATCGGTGAGCGCGGCAATCCATTCGCGGCGGCGGGCATCTTCAAATTGTGTACGGGCAGCAGCATCCATAAACTGACGATCAGACATGTGTGCGTCCTGTTGGGGTTGACCGTTCGATCGTCATGTGGCGATATCCGGCGGTGTTGAGAATCATCGTTTGATTATAGTAAGTTTCGGCGGCGACACCGTATGAGTAGTTGCGGTGTACATGCCCATGTATCCAATAGGTCGGTCGAAACCACCGTTGGAACGTCACAAACGCATGCGACCCACGATGCGGTCGGTCGGCTGCGTCATGTATCCCAGCAAGTGGCGCATGCGAAAGCATCACATCGAGGCGACGACCGGTCAGTGCAGTGTGTAATCGAACCCGCGTTGCTAACCGCAACATACGTATAAGCATCTGCGCTTCGGTGTACTGGGCACCCGATTCGTTGTTGTACCGGAGCGAACCACCCAACCCGGCGACCGTCAATCCATGGATCATCATGATGCGATCTTCGACCGAGGTGCAGCCACGCGGATGAGTAATCAGCTCCCCCCCACCCGTCCATTCGTCTTTGTCATGGTTCCCAGCAACATACAGACAGGGAATATTCAGCATCGAGACACAGTACTCGAGGTAATAATAAGGCAAATCTCCACACGCCAATACGAGGTCTACATCTGCAAATCGCTCTTTGATTTGCAAACTATAGACCACCGGCACGACCTCATCACTGAGTGTCAATACACGCATGGGCGCTCCCGTTGTACAGCGATTTGGGGTGACACGAGTATAGCGTATTTTGTGTTGCGCAGATAGTCCCAAACAAATTGAGTGTTTATCGGTCGTCGTCGTCGATGACTTCTTCAATACAGGGTAACTCAATGCGGAACGTGGTACCTTCGCCGAGCTTCGATTGCACGCGCACCAGCCCGTGATGTGCCTCGACGATATACTTGACGATGGCCAACCCAAGACCAGCGCCGCCACCGACTGCTCCGGGGGTGCGGGTGCGTGAGCGGTCCGCACGATAGAAGCGTTCAAAAATGTGTTCGAGGTCAGCGCTGCTCATCCCCACCCCCGTATCGGTGATGGTGATGATGGCGGCACGTCCATCGCCATTGAGTGTACACGTCACTGTCCCACCAGTCGCTGTATGCTGGAGGGCATTCATACACACATTAATCAACGCCTGCTTGATTCGATCCCGATCACCCTCGACAAAAACGACCGTACGGACATCCAACGTCAACGCGACACCGTTTGCTAATGGTTTGAGCTCGCGGACGACTTCCAGCAACAATGTGGCGATATCGACCAACACAAAACGCATATTCGTTGCTGCTTCATTGCGTGCCAACATCAACAGGTCATTGACGAGACGAATAAGCCGCGCAGATTCATTCTGCATGTCACGCAATGATTCCTCGAGGAGTTCTTTATCCCGAGCAGCACCACGTTGCAGGATTTCGATGTTGCCTTGCATGGCAGCCAGCGGCGTCCGGATTTCGTGGGATGCGTCTGCAAGGAACCGCTGTTGCGCTTCGAAGAGATTATCGATACGTCCCAAGAGGTCGTTCACCGTCACTGTCAATAACTGCAATTCGTCTTGGACCACGGGGACCGGCACGCGCCGGCGCAAGTCGGCGGCACTCACAATACTTTGTGCGGTCCGTGCGATGACATCAATCGGGCGAAACACTGCCCGTGTCAACCAGGCTCCGCCTTGGGCAGCAAACATCATGGCAGCGACCCCGCCGAACGCGAGCGCATACAAGAAAATCCGCAACGCACGCTCAGTCTCGGCGATGGGCCGCGAGAGTTGTATCAACCCTTGCACCTGCACCGTACCGGTAATCGGATTGGTGTACACCAAAGGCATCAACAGCGTCCGGACCCGCACAAAGCCCAAATCCATTGATGCCCGTGTCAGCGGTGCTTGAAGCGCCCCCATGACCGTCTCGCGATTGAGTGTCACCCGTTGGGTGAACTCCACCTGTCCACGGAGATTGGGAGAATACTCGATTGGATTGCCATCGTTGTCATAGACCACCACGAACAGATTGGTCGTCGCAAAACTATCCAACCCATTCCCCTGCGCAAGAAAAGCCGGCAAATCAGACAGATCTGACCGGAGAGATGGCTCGTCTGCTGCATCGTTGAAGCTCTGGACCAACACCTGCGCACCGAGATTGAGCTCGTTATCGATGCCATTGATCAGCGCCCGGTTGACCACAAAATACAGCCCGATATCGAGTGCAGTCAATGCAAGGGCAAATAAGCCTACATAGGCGAGGGTAAGTCTGAGGCGCAGTGACATCGTGTCCTACTTTGCTTGGGTATAGTTTGCCGCCACCCACCCCGAAATGCCCGCTTCGGTGACAACCGGTAGCCAAGAACCGTCATCATTGACCTGCGCACCAACGACCGTCAATACCGTGCCGTCTGCCAACGTCTGCAGAATATCTGCGTCGCGCCGCGGTGCAGAACGCAGAAACAAGCCAGACGCGCCCGTCCCGACAACGACAACGATAGTGTCTGAAGTAGGACCCACGGTCAGTGTCGGTAACACCGTATCGGCCGGTGCAACTACTGCACCTGCGTTTGATGCATACGTGCGTAATCCGAGGATAATCGCCACCACAAGCCCGATTACGATTGCCAGACGTGGTCCCCGTTGCATGACCGCATGGATTCCACTGCGGCGCGGCAGCAATACTTGTTGGGTCGTGCGCCGGGTATCGTCTCCAGGGGAACGGTAGACCATCCCGCCCGTCGGTCTCTGTGGAGCTGCGTGATCGCGTTCGGTGTTCGCGTGTGGATCCGGGGTGTCATCCATGCGGTACCTCGCAACTATTCTTCGTGAATACGGACACGCCAAAACGCGAGTAATTCAGCAACGATTTGTGCCATCCCGATGCGCGGCTCCCAGCCGGTCAACGTTCGTAATCGGCTGTTGTCGCCACGCAACACTGGCTCATCAACCGGCCGCATACGTGCGGGATCGGGTACCACTTCGACCGGGACGGTGCCTTGTGCCAGCACCATCTCTAGGATGTCGCCCATGCGGGTAGCAACGCCAGAACACATGTTGTAGACAGTCCCACCCGGCGCTTGTTGCAACAGCGCCCATAATGCACGGGCGACATCATCGACATGGGTGTAATCGCGCCGCGGTTCGAGGTTACCCACATGGATGACTGGCGCTTGCCTGCCTGCTTCGATCAGTGCCATCTGCCGACAAAACGTTTGGATAGCAGTCCGATCCCCCTGACGCGTACCGACATGATTAAATGACCGCGTCACCACCGTGTGGATACCGTACGAGTCAAAGTACTGTAATCCCAACAATTCTTGGGCCACTTTGCTAATCCCGTATGGTGATGCAGGCCGCATGGGGTACGATTCGTGGATGGGGATAGCCTCTGGGGCGACCACACCATATTGCGCACTCGAGCCAGCAATATGGACGCGCGCCGTCGGCGCATGCCGACGCACAGCTTCGAGCAGATGCACTGTACCTTCGACGTTCGCGCGCATTGTCGCGACTGGCGCCCCCCATGACGCCGAAGGATAGCTCTGTGCTGCCAAATGGTAGATATACTCGGGCTGCGCCAGACGTACCGCGTCAGCAACAGCATACGGATCTTCGATGTCACCTTCGTAGACGGTGAGTTTGTCAATAATGGGAGCGAGCGCACGTGGATCACTACGCCAGCGCTTGAACACACTCAGCGTTACATCCGGTTGGCGCAACAGGTATGCGGCAAGCGTGCTCCCCACAGGCCCGGTAGCACCAGTAATAAGGATTCGTGGCATGCCTGCTCCTTTATCGTGTCTTCACAGGTATTTTACCAGAATCAATCCGAAACTCGCAGAACTTTATGTCAAATTCACAGGAGAAAGCCGTCCTCACGACCTGCATGCATACGGTATAATGCACGCATATTCGAGCCACTGCGGTAGAAGGCATTCCCATGAAGTATATCGCTACCATCGGTCTAGAAGTCCACGCCCAGATACGGACGGCATCCAAGATGTTTTGTGGATGTCGGACCGATGCAGCCCATGCTGCTCCCAACACGAATGTATGCCCGACATGCCTTGGCTTGCCAGGGGCGTTACCCGTGCCGAATCGTTCGGCAATCGAACAAATCGTCAAAACCGGGCTCGCCCTGCATTCGACCATCGCAGTCGATAGCACCATGAGCCGCAAGAACTACTTCTATCCCGATTTGCCTTCGTCATACCAGCGCAGTCAGTACGAAGACCCCTTGTGCGTCGGCGGTCACGTCGACATTGTCGTCAATGGTGTCGATCGCCGTATTAACTTGACTCGTATCCACATCGAAGAAGACACCGGCAAGCTCAATCATATGCCCGATGGAACGTCACTCATTGACTACAACCGGGCAGGGGTGCCGTTGATGGAAATCGTCTCTGAACCCGAGATCCAATCTGCCGAAGAAGCTCGCCTGTACTTCCAGTCTCTGCATCAACTGCTCAGCTGGATCGGTGTCAACAGCGGCAACCTCGAAGAAGGCGCATTGCGTTGCGATGCGAACGTGTCGGTCCGCCCGGAAGGTCAGAAAGAATTCGGCTCAAAAGTCGAAATCAAGAACGTGAACTCGTTCAAAAATGTCGAACGTGCAATCAATTTCGAAATAGAGCGGCAAATCCAAGTTCTCACCGACGGTGGCACCATCAAACAGTCGACGCGTGGGTGGAACGATGCCACCGGCAAAACGGTCGAGCAACGCTCCAAAGAGTTTGCACACGACTATCGATACTTCCCCGATCCAGACATCCCACCGTTCCAGATGGATCGTACACTCGTCGCCGAGATAGCCACACGCCTCCCTGAACTCCCCAGCGCACGGCGCCAACGCTTCATCACCGAGTACGCGGTGAGTCCTGCAGATGCCGATTTGCTGACGGCCAACACTGCGGTCGCTGCTTTCTACGAGACGACCGTTGCAGCCACCATCAAACAGAACGGTACAGCCCGCGATGCGTCGGTGTGGATCCTCGGTGAGTTCTTTCGTCTGCTCAATGACCAAGGCGAATCACTGGCAGCCGCGTCCGAACGTATGACTCCTGCCCATATTGCTGAGCTGATTGGACTGCTCAACAAAGGCACCATTACCCGTGCATCTGCCAAAGAAGTCTTCGAGATTTGCTACCGCGAAGGTACCGCACCCGAGGCAATCGTCGCAGCCCGCGGTATGGCAGTCATCGGCGACAGCGATGCGTTGCTCACCATGGCACGTGAGGCCGTCGCAGCTAATCCCAAAGCTGTCGCAGACTTCAAAGCAGGCAAAGACGCCGCTATCAAGTTCTTGGTCGGCCAAATTATGCGCCAATCCCGTGGTCAAGCCAGTCCACAGGCAGCCGAGGCAGCAGTCGTTGCCGCGCTTGCTGAAGTCTAGTCCGTGACCAATCAGACGTACCACCGTCCAGATACTTTGTGCAGTTTGACACACATTCGCCCTAATGCTAGTATGGTGCGCGTTCAATGGCACGTACTCTATACCGGCAATTTGGAAAGCAAGTAGGTAATCTATGCCTCCAATAACAGAACATGTCGTGCTCCGAGATTTGGATGTTCCGAACATCGCTGATCTCGATGTGTACATTCAGCACGAGGGTTACGAAGCCCTCCGCAATGCCGTCAAAGACAAGACGCCGCAAGACATCATCAACGTCGTCAAAGACGCTGGGTTGCGCGGGCGCGGCGGCGCTGGGTTCCCCGCTGGGGTCAAATGGGGCTTTTTGCCCAAGGATGTCTACCCCCGCTACCTCTGCTGCAATGCAGACGAGTCCGAACCGGGTACATTCAATAACCACCAGATCATCGATCGCAATCCGCATCAACTCATCGAAGGCGTTGCACTCGCTGCATATGCGATTGAATGCCAAAAAGCCTTCATCTATATACGTGGTGAATTCGCTGCCGGAGCACTCCGACTCGAGAAAGCAATCGCAGACGCAACCGCACGCGGCTTTCTCGGCAAAAATGTCTTTGGGACGAACGTCACCATCGAAATCGTCGTTCACCGCGGTGCCGGTGCCTATATCTGTGGTGAAGAGACCGCATTGCTCGAGTCACTCGAGGGCAAAATCGGTCAGCCACGACTCAAACCACCGTTCCCTGCAGTCGCAGGCCTCTATGGCAAGCCAACCATTGTGAACAACGTCGAAACGTTGGCCAATGTGCCACGCATCGTCCTCAAAGGGGTCGAATGGTACCGCAAAAACGGGACCGAAAAGAGCCCGGGGACCAAGGTTTTCTGCTTGTCAGGGCATGTCAAAAAGCCCGGCAATTACGAAGCACCGTTTGGTGTCACCATGCGCGAGCTCATTTATGACTATGCCGGCGGGATGCGAGACGACAAAAAAGTCAAAATCATCGTTCCCGGTGGTGCATCAGCTGCCTGGTTGACCGAAGCAAACCTCGATGTTTCGATGGATTACGAATCCCTCGCAGCAGCAGGTACCATGCTCGGTTCCGGTGGCATTATCATTCTGGACGAATCCGTTTCGGCTGTTGAATTGGCCTACAAAATGGACGAATTCTTCAAACACGAATCGTGTGGCAAGTGCACACCGTGTCGCGAAGGAACACACTATTTGGTCAAGACACTGCATAAGTTCACCCATGGTGGCGCAGTCAAAAACGACATCAATAAATTGCACGATGTCTATAATCAGATGGCGGGTAACTGCTTCTGTTTGCTTGGCGAAAGTGCCGTGGTGCCCATTCGGACCGCTTTGCGCCTCTTCCCTGAAGAGTTCGAAGCAGCCCTCGCCAAGTCGCCCGCACGTCATGCCATTCCCCTCACGTTAGCACACTAGCGCCACCGCATAGGTAGCCGGGAGTAGTAATCTAATGCCAGACGTTAACCTCATCATTGACGGACATGCGGTCTCGGTACCCGCGGGGACCAATCTCGTCGATGCTGCTCGAACGGTCGAAGTCGCCATACCGGTCTTTTGTTATCACCCCAAACTCAAACCTGTCGGCATGTGTCGCATGTGTTTGATCGAGGTGTACACCCCACGCATCGATCCTGCCACACGCCAGGTCGTGCTCGGACCAGATGGGCTTCCACAACTCGCCCTGATGATGAACAAACTGCAACCTGCCTGTGTCACTCCGGTGAGCGAAGGCATGGTTGTCAAAACAACCACCGAAAAAGTCAAGTTCGCCCAACGCGGCGTACTTGAGTTTTTGTTGACCTCGCACCCACTCGACTGCCCTGTCTGCGACAAGGGTGGTGAGTGCCCACTGCAGAACTTGACCATGCAGTGGGGTCCCGAAGTCAGCCGCTTCGACTATAGCGACAAAGTACACTTCGAGAAGCCAATCAAACTCAGCGACGTCATTTACCTCGACCGCGAACGCTGCATCCTCTGTTCACGCTGCGTACGCTTCCAAGATGACATCGCTGGTGATTCGGTCCTCGGCTTTGATAATCGTGGCCGATCATGGGAAATCATCTCGAAGTCGGAACCCGGCTTTGATTCGAAGTTCTCTGGCAACACCACCGATATCTGCCCGGTCGGTGCACTCACCAATGCCGACTTCCGCTTCCGCTCACGCGTGTGGGAAGTCCGTAGCACCCCAAGCATCTGTACCCATTGTTCCGTCGGTTGTAACCTCAGCCTCGATGCACGTCACAACAAGCTGATGCGTGTCATGCCGCGCGAGAACGACGACGTCAACGAAATATGGCTGTGTGACAAAGGACGCATGGGTATGCGCTTTGTCGAAAGTGCCAACCGCGTCACAACCCCACTGGTCCGACAGCACGGCAAACTCGTCCCCGCCTCGTGGGACGAAGCGTTGACGCGCATCGCCAGCAATCTTTCACAAATAGCCGCCAAAGGAACCGGTCAGGTTGCCGGCTTGATGAGCGATTCTTCATCCAACGAAGATCTCTATGCGTTCCGCAAACTCATCACCGAAACCTACCAGTCGACGTCACTCGATCATCGCCCCGGCGCAAGCACAGATGTAGCCCTCGATGACGCACCACTCACCGCCGGTGTCGGCAAAGGCACGAGCCTCCTCGCGCTCGGCAAAGGCACGACGGTCATCGTCCTTGCAGCCGATGTCGAAGAAGAAGCCCCGCTCTATGTCCTCCGGTTGCGCGGCATCCAAAACCGTGGCGGTGCAGTCCACGTCGTCAACACCTTTGCCACCAAACTGGGCAGCGGCGCTTCATCCGACACGCGGATCGCACCTGGTAGCGAATCTGCCTATGCAACTGCCTTCCTCAAATTGGTTCTCGAAGCACAAACAGCCAACGGTTTTGACCGCCGCGTCCGCAATTTGGACGATGTGCGCAATCAACTCAACAAACTGTCCATTGAGTCGCTCCTCGAAACCGCAGGCGTGTCACGCGCACAGCTCCAAAAGCTGGTCGATGCATACATGACTGCCACCAACGCCATTATTGTGTATGGTCGAACCGCACAACACATTGGCGCCAGCGTGACCCAAACGCTTGCCAATGCGGCGATAGCCACCGGCAAGTGTGGCAAAGCAAACAACGGTTTGATCGCCTTGACCACTGGTGCCAATACCACTGGCGCACTGGCATTGGGCGTTCGACCGGGCAAAGACGGCGCTGCTGCCAATGAATTCTGGGCACGTGCCGAAGCAGGGACACTCCGCGGCCTCGTGGTTGTGGGCCTCGACCCAGCCAACAACAATCCTGCTGCGGCCGAAGGCTTGGCAACGATTGCGAAGCATGGCTTCTTGGCAGTACAGACGATGTTCATGAACGAAACTGCCGAACTCGCAGACGTCGTCCTCCCACAAATGGCCATCTCCGAAACAGATGGGACACTTACCAACGCCGAACGTCGCGTGCAACGCTTCCGGATTGCCATGGCTGCTCCCGCAGCGATGCACCCAACATGGCAAATCTGTGCCTACCTGGCCGAACGCTCGACTGTTGCAGTTCCAGCGTCCAAAAACGCTACGGCAGTGCTCGGTGATTGGGAGTATGCGGTCACCAGTGACGTGACCGAGGAAGTCGCCCAGCGTATTCCACGGTTTGGCGGGGTAACCTACACAAGTCTCGATTTGAGCATCAATTCGTGGGGTCGCCAAGCCAACGAATCCGTCTACTACGACGGCACGTCATACACCAATACCGAAGGCAATGGGGTACAAATCGCTTCCCTTGCAGACGAACCAACCACACCGCTACCGATGGCATTTGTTGCACCTGTCGCATTCGAACCAAAGGGTGAGTTTGGTTTGCTCCTCCAAACCCCAGTACGTGCCTACAACGGTGGGAGCTGGAGCACTGATTCCAAACTCTCGACGGTCCAAGTTCCCGCACACGTACTGATTTCACCGTCAGACGCAGCCCGTTGGAACATCAACGCGGGCGATCGGGTAACCATCGCCTCACCCGTTGGAACAAGCACCGTGCCAGCCCAAATCGACAAGAATGTCGCCACTGGTCACGTTTTGATGCCCGATGTGGCAGGCGCACCGCTCCATCTCACACTCGGTGCATACACCCGCGTCGCCATACGGCGTGCCGAATAGCAGGACGCTGAGGAGGATTCGATGACCTGGATTGACATACTCATCCTGCTTGTACGTTGTCTCGTACTTGCACTCGCCGCAGCGACATTGTTTGCATACTTCACGTTGTTCGAACGCCGCTTGTTGGCGAAGTTTCAGCATCGCGTCGGCCCCAACCGGGCCGGCTACATCCCGCTCCCCGGCGGCAAAAAGCTGTTTGGTGGGTGGTTGCAACCTGCCGCCGATGCGGTCAAGTTGTTCCTCAAAGAGGACGTCGTGCCCGCCATGGCAGACAAATGGGTATACATCATGGCCCCCGGCTTTGCGGTTGTCCCCGCGCTGATTATCTGGGTCGCCATCCCATTAGGAACATGGCCCGATGGCCTCGGTGGGAACTGGCTCCATTACGCCCCAATGGACGTCGGTGTGCTCTACCTGCTGGCAGTCACATCAATCGGCGTCTACGGCATTGCAGTCGCTGGTTGGGCATCAAACAACAAGTACTCGATGATCGGTGGCGTGCGCGCTTCAGCCCAGGTCATCTCGTACGAACTGGCTCTGGGATTGGCTATTCTCGCGGTTGTTATGCAGAACAGCACATTCCGTACCGAAGAAATCGTGATCAGCCAAGGAACCATGTGGAACATCGTGCCGCAGTTCTTGGGCTTCATCATCTTCTTGGTTGCAAGCACGGCCGAAGTCGTTCGTTCACCGTTTGACTTGGTCGAAGCCGAACAAGAACTCGTCGGTGGTTACAATACTGAGTACGGCTCGATGAAGTTCGCGTTGTTCTTCATGTCCGAGTACATCAAACTGATTGCAATGAATGCAATTGCAGTCACCTTGTTCTTGGGCGGCGGCAACTTCCCCGGTATCGACACGCTCGTCGCAGCCATCAAAACCAGCAACGGCGACACCATTGCATATGCAGTCCAAGGGTTGTTGACCCTCGGCGCATTCTTGCTCAAAACCACCGCGCTGTCGTTCCTGTCTGTTTGGGTACGCGCGTCGGTCCCACGTGTGCGCTATGACCAACTGATGCATCTGGGCTGGAAGATCCTGTTACCGATGGGCTTGTTCAATGTGGTTCTGACCGCAGTGTTTGGGGTTGTGTTCCCTGCTGACAGCATCATCGCCAAAGTCATCATGGGTATCGTAGGTCTCCTCGTCGTCGTCATCGTCTCAGCCACTGCTACCCCAAAACACGCAAAGCGTGGGGTGACAATGGTCAATACGCCCGCAGGGAACTAGAGAGGCTCACATGCTAGGTGCATTCTTGAAAGGCTTGGGCACGACGTTCAAGTACCTGTTTAAAAAGCCCGTAACCGTCCAATACCCCGAAGAAAAACGGGTTGTACACGAGCGATTCCGCGGTCGACACCAACTGAATCGGTTCCAAAACGGGATGGAGCGCTGTATCGGCTGTTCACTCTGTGCAGCAGCCTGTCCTTCCGACGCCATTCTCGTCGTACCCGCAGAAAACGACCCAGCGAAGCCCAATTCACCGGGTGAGCGCTACGCAGCACGCTACGAAATCAACATGCTCCGCTGTATCTTTTGTGGGTACTGCGAAGACGCATGCCCCACCAATGCAATCACACTCGAGCACCAGTACGAGTTGTCGTTCTACGATCGCAAATCTGCGATTTATGACAAATCAATGCTTTTGATTCCTATCGATAAAGGTCACGGTGAAATCCCACCGGTATTGACCCAGTTGAATCGGCGCCCCAGCCCGCCGGCTCAGATTGATCTGTAAGGGGGCCTGAATGGATGTTTTGTTGTTTGGGATACCCGCAGTTGTGGCTATCATCGGCGCAATCGCGATGTTGCTGAGTCGCAATGCAGTGCACAGCGCACTCTACCTGCTCCTCAACTTCGCAGCAATATCCGTGCTGTACTTGCTCCTGCAAGCACCGTTTTTGTTTGCCACACAGCTCATCGTCTATGCAGGTGCAATCATCGTGTTGTTCCTGTTTGTGGTGATGCTGTTAGGTGCTGAACGAGACGAAGACACCCCGCACGCCAATCCTTGGCAAAACCGAGGTGCACTTGTGGGCGGTGTGCTGTTGTTGGTCGAACTCTGCTTGCTCTATGTCTACAACCCCGGTACCATCCCAGTCGCCGTTGACATGGACAATGCGTTTGCCGCTCCAGCCGAAGTCGCCAAAGCACTGTTCACCACACATCTCTTGCCTTTCGAAATCGCTTCGTTTGTGTTGCTCACCGCGCTGATCGGCGTCGTTGTGCTCCACCAGCGCCGTAGCTAGAGGAACGCTGCAATGGTATCGACACTTATGTATGTCGCACTGAGCGCAATCCTGTTTGTCATCGGGATTCTCGGTGTCACCCTACGGAAGAGCGCGTTGATGGTCTTTATGTCGGTCGAACTGATGCTCAATGCTGCGAATCTGACACTCGTCGCATTTGCAAATCAGTGGAAGTCGGTTGATGCACAGGTAATGGTCTTTTTCGTCATCACCGTCGCAGCTGCCGAAGTAGCGGTCGGTTTGGCATTGTTGGTGATGATCTTCAAACGCAAGAAGACAACCGACATCGATTTGATGAACACGCTCCGGGGATAGGATCCGATACCGTGCCGCGCACGGCTACCGAATGCAGAGCAGCTCATGACGCAACTATCTTGGTTTATCGCGTTAATACCCGCAATTCCATTGCTTGGCTTTTTCCTTAATGCCCTCTTCGTGAAATCCGAAAAGGCAAACGGGATCATCGCGAGCCTCGCAGTGGCCGGCGCATTTGGCGCCGCGATTGCTGCTGTTGTTGGACTGAATGGCCTCGACGAGGCCTCACGCCAAATCAGCATCCCTCTGTGGCAATGGCTTGCCGTCGGCAAACTCGACGTGACATTTGGTCTCTACTATGACCCATTGACCGCCGTGATGACACTCCTCATCACTGGGGTGGGGACCTTGATCCACATCTTTTCGGTCTCGTATATGCACGGCGATGCACGACCACGCCGGTACTTTGCATACCTGAATTTGTTTGTGTTCTCGATGCTCATGCTGGTCATGTCTGATAACCTCCTGGTCCTTTTCCTCGGATGGGAAGGTGTCGGACTCTGTTCGTTCTTGCTCATCGGCCACTGGTTCGAACGCAAATCGGTCCAACCCGGCATCGTTCCGAGCGAAGCAGCAGCCAAAGCATTTGTCGTCAATCGTATCGGCGACGCAGGGATGCTCTTGGCAATGATGCTGATCTTCTCACGCTACGGCACATTGTCGTTTTTCGGTCCAGACGGCAACTCCGGGTTCTTTAGCCGATTGACCGAATCTTCCTTCACAATGGTCAATTTGGGCTCGCTCGGTACCATATCTGTGGTGAGTGGGATCGCGTTCCTCCTGATCCTGGCGGTGGTGGGCAAGTCTGCGCAATTGCCACTCTTTGTGTGGCTTCCTGATGCCATGGCTGGTCCAACCCCCGTATCAGCCTTGATTCACGCTGCCACCATGGTCACCGCAGGTGTCTATCTGGTGGTGCGCACCCACATGGTGTTTGACCTTGCCCCAGATGCCGCCACGTGGCTCACGATTATCGGGACCATGACTGCGCTGATCGGCGCTACCGCAGCATTGACACAGTTCGACATCAAACGTGTCCTCGCGTACTCGACCATTTCGCAGTTGGG
>CANHPK010000010.1 GCA_947462525.1 Roseiflexaceae bacterium
CTACTCTCACGCCCCAACCGGCCACACCCATTGTTTCGCAGCTTCGTTGGAGCAGCACTCAGACACGAACTCTAATCTCTCCACTCTCCAACAACACACCCCACAGCAGCTGCTGTGGGGTGTGTTGTGATGAACGCAATTACGTGCCTGTGACAAGAGCACGCTATTCGAGATAGTCTTTGAGGTGCTGGCCAATATCGGTGGTCCGCAACCGGCGCAGAGCCTCGGACTCGATTTGTCGGGCGCGTTCGCGCGTCATCCCCAATACTTGACCGACTTCTTCGAGGGTGCGTCTACGCCCATCTGCAAGGCCATAGCGCATGTCGATGATGCGGCGCTCACGGTCGGTCAGTTTATTGAGGGCAGTAACGAGATCCTGCCGGAGCATCTGGCGTGCGGCCCACTCGCCGGGGCTCTGCATGATGTCGTCTTCGAGGAACTCACCGAGGGTGTGTTCGTTATCGTCGCCAACGGGGGTCTCGAGTGAGATTGGCTGGCGTGCTGATTCGAGGATGTGTACCACGCGTTCGACCGGCATCTCGAGTGCTTTGGCGATTTCTTCGGGTGATGGGTTGCGCTCGAGTGTCTGCGACAATCGATCGACCACACGCTTCACTTGGCTGAACGACTCGCCCATGTGTACGGGCAAACGGATGGTGCGCCCCTGCTCTGCAATGGCACGTGTGACCGCCTGACGGATCCACCACGTTGCATAGGTCGAAAACCGGTTGCCCTTCCAGCAGTCGAACTTCTCGACGGCCCGCATCAGCCCAATATTGCCCTCTTGAATGAGATCCAACAGGGACAAACCGCGGCCAACGTATTTTTTGGCAATGCTGACCACCAACCGCAGATTCGCCTCGGTCAGCTCTTCGCGTGCGGTGGTGCCCGACTGCTCCGCATTGCGGAAGGTGCTCCGCAACAAAATTGCCGAAGAAAAAACATTATCCAATTCGACCAATGTGTCGCGTTCGACCATCGTTATAACGGACAAGGGCAACAATTGCCATGCAATTGCAACCGTTTTGACATGTGTGTCGAAGCCATCGGTCAGTTCACGCAGGTGATCGGGATCGTTGAGGCGTGTATCATCACCCGCACGGGCACGCACAAACGCCTCGCGCCGGCGGAAATACTCAGCTCGCATCCCTGCACTCAAGGTATAGAAGGTCTCGATGGCGACCGAAACAGACCATACGGCTTGGACTTCGCGGTCGACAAGCTCGTGCAAGAATCCCATCGCCACACGCATCGTCGGCAACGCGCCCAGCAACGACATCAGCATCGTGGTCGCTGCCTCGTACATTTGCTCGTCACGATCGGTCGCTATGAGTGACTTTTTTGCATTCTCGAGGAACAGCAATACTTCAATACGGCGCGCGAGTTCGATCTCACGCCGTGAGTTCAAGAGAGCGGTGCGTCCAATCGCCTGCAAGTAATATTGGACCGCATCAGGAAGAGCACCAACAGACAAATCAGATTCGACCATTTCGGGTTCGTGAGCATTCGATTCGACGTCATCGTCTAGCGCGATGTCGGCACTCAGAAGGGTCATTACATCAATTCCTTTATTCTGGCTCTTGCCATGCCTGAACGAACGCTATCGGGCTTCCCCATCCCATGGACCGTTTGCGGGCGATATGAAGGCGGCGTACCGAGTCGGTTCGCCGCACGAATCACATTCATCGTCGTTACACGATACAAGTCCGCTTTGTTATCGCGGTGTAAAAAGCAGTATAAATCAGGTCTCAAAAAACTGTCAAGTTTGGTTCGTGCGTCCCGCCAGCAGACAATCTTGTCTACCACGGACAAAACTCGCAGTAGGTATCGTGTCTCACGATTCATTACTGCTCGTGCGCAGCCTCTCTACGAGTAGATGTAGTTCCGCATCGCAATGACGTTGAAGTGGTTCACGCAAAAATGACACAAAAAAGCCCACTCAGACGAGTGGGAGATTTTGTATACGTAGGAAGAATATTGGTCGGGGCGGAGAGATTTGAACTCGCGACCTCTCGGTCCCAAACCGAGCGCTCTACCAGGCTGAGCCACGCCCCGACAACAATCTAATCTTACACTGCCGGAGTATGGTTTGTCAAAACGAGTTTCATTCTGATCCAAAACTCCCACTTCCTCAGACGCAGGCGAGCAGTGTTACAATGAACATTACGCTTTGAGTGCGAGGATTCCATGTTATATCCATTGTTGCGGTCTGCATTATTCAAACTCGACCCCGAGGCCGCGCACGAGCGGACGGTACGCACCCTACATGCTGCGCTTGCGGTCCCAGGGATGGCTACAATCATCAAAAACATGTACCGACCCGCGACACGTGGCATGCAGACGACGATTGCAGGGATGACAATGGCCCATCCCGTTGGATTGGCGGCAGGATTCGACAAGCATGCAGACGTCACACACGGTATGGCGTGCCTCGGGTTCAGTCATATAGAGGTCGGCACCGTCACTCCACGACCCCAAGCGGGCAATCCCAAACCCCGCATGTTCCGGCTTGCACCCGAACACGGGCTCATCAACCGCATGGGCTTCAACAGCGATGGCATGGACGTGGTTGCGCAGCGCCTAGCCAATCGCCCGACGGGGCTCCCTATTGGCATAAACGTCGGCAAAAACCGCGACACGGCGCTCGACGCGGCGACTACGGACTATGTCGCGGCGTACATGCGCCTTGCACCGCATGCAGATTACGTGGCACTCAACATCTCGTCCCCGAACACACCAGGGTTGCGGCAACTCCACGAGACATCTGCGCTCCAAGAACTGCTCGGTGCCATCCGTGATGCCAATACAACACTGCGCAAACCGATCTTCCTCAAGATTTCTCCCGACGAAACGCCAGCACAGCTCGAGCAAGTCATCGCCACCGCACTCGATTACGGCATCAGCGGGATTATAGCGACCAATACGACCATCACACGGCCTGGGGTGCAGAGCACGCACGCAAACGAAGCCGGTGGCCTCAGCGGTGCGCCACTGAATGCCCTCAGCATGGCAACCCTGCGCACCGTCGTCGCACTGACCGAAGGACGAGTACCCATCATCTCGGTAGGCGGCATTTCGACCGCTGCAGACGTCTATGCACGACTCAAAGCAGGAGCGAGTGCCGTGCAGATCTACACCGCCATGGTCTATAGCGGCCCTGCCGTCGTAGCGCAACTGACGTGGGGGTTGGCAGCCCTGATGCGTCGCGATGGCGTCAAAGACATCACCCAAGTAATCGGCTCCGATCACGCCTCGTAGCACCCAACGACACAGAGGCATCGTACATCGCAGAGAATCGGAGTGTTATGAACACGTGGCTCATTATCGGCCTCGGCAATCCCGGCGCACAGTATGCACGTTCGCGCCACAATATCGGCTTCGAGGTCCTCGACGTCTTTGCCCAAAAGCACAATCTCCGCGCTGATGGGACACGTGCCCAGGCCAAACTCGCCAGCGGCACCATCGCTGGCGCAAAAGTCGTGTGCGCGTGGCCGCAGACCTACATGAACCGCAGCGGCATCTCTGCGAGTGGCCTGGCGAGCTGGTACAAAGTCACACCTGCCAACATTGTCGTCGTCTACGACGATCTCGATTTGCCGTTTGGTGCGTTACGCATCCGCGAGCGTGGCAGTGCAGGTACCCACAACGGTATGCGCTCGGTGGTCCAATTGCTCGGGCAAATGGAATTTCCGCGTGTCCGTGTCGGTATTGGCGAGGTACCCGCAGGGTGGGAAGCCTTCGGCTATGTACTCGGCAAATTCGAAGACGAAGAAGCCGAAGAGCTGCCGGATCTGCTCAATCGTGCCGCAGACTGCCTCACCACCATCATCACCAAGGGTATGCCCGCAGCCATGAACACCTACAACAAAACCAAATAACGCCCGCCAATACAACACCCCCCGAGTGGTCTACCACTCGGGGGGTGTGCGTTCGTACTGCTAGATTTCGTCTTCGCTCTCGTAGCTCCAGGCGTGGACACCCTGCGTGGTGAACGAGAAATTGCGTACCGCCATCCCTGCCTCGGTCAGCACGCGCTCCATCTCGAGCCGCTTTTCGAACGGGCATGCAATTACCATGAAGCCACCGCCGCCTGCACCCGTGATTTTGCCGCCCCACGCGCCGTTGCGACGTGCCTTGGCGTAGACCTCATCCACAATCGGCGGGGCAATCAATGGCGAAAAGGCTTTCTTGACCTCCCACGCATCATGCAGCAAACGCCCAAAGTCAGCGATTTTTTTGTTGCGGAGCAACTTGACTGACTCGTCGACAAATGCTTTTGTTTCATCGTGATAGCGCAACGTATTGCCATGCTTGAGGCGGTCTACCTGGTCGTTTACCAACTGATGCGTCAACATTTTGCGACTACCGATGTACCCGATGAGCAAGCAGCTTTCGAGTTCGAGCAACGCATCAGGGTCGCTCAGCACTGGTTCGACAATAACGCCGTTTTTCGAAAAGTGGTAGACCGACATACCGCCGAATGCAGCAGCATACTGATCCTGACGGCCACCCGGGATGCCCAGATCTTTACGTTCGATGCGAAATGCTGTTTCTGCCAGCTCGTGCGGCGTCATGCGGAAGTTGTATGCCTCTCCCATCAATTTGAGCATACTCACGACCAGCGCCGACGACGAACCCAAACCGCTGCCCGGCGGCACGTCGGAGAACATCGTCACTTCGACACCCTTTGCCTCGGGGACTGCGTCGAGGACAGCCTGTGGCAGACTCAACGTGCCATCCCAGTGGCCGGTGGTGTTGCGACTCACTTCCTCGAGATCGAGGGATCGAATCGTCAGTGCACCATCTTCGCTCGGACGCAACATGCACCGTACGTATTTGTCTATGGTGCAGTTGAGTACTTTCCCACCATGTTCTTCGGCGTAGGGACTGACATCGGTCCCGCCGCCAAAAAACCCTATCCGCATCGGTGCTTTTGCTTTATAGATACGCATTTCTCGTGTCCCATCGTTCAGATTCACCAAAGTATAGCACGCGTGTTACTGACGAGTGCCTTTGAGGTGGATGACGAGTTCCTTCGGAAAATCAGTCAGGCTCTCGAACGTGCCATCGGGCGTGCACCAATAGGTGTCTTCGACACGCACGCCATACCCTTTGCTCGGGTAATACAGTCCGGGCTCGACGCTGAATACGGCCCCCGTCACCAACACGTCGCCACGGTCTGCGAGTGAAGGGAATCCAAAGTCTTCGTGCACTTCGAGCCCCAGCCCGTGCCCCAATGAGTGGATGTAGCCTTCCTCGATGGGGTAGGTTTTGCCAATAGTGGCGTGGCCACGCGCCTCGAAGTAGTCGCAGACCATCGTTTGGTAGGGTTTGGTCGGTGCGCCGAGTTCGAATTCTTGGATGACCTCATTGAACGCGCCCATCACATCGTCGTATGCCTGCTGTAGCTCAGGGGTGGCATAATCAATGGCAAACGTACGGGTCATATCGTGGTAGTAGCCCGATGCGTCTTTGGGGAAAATGTCGAACACAATTGCTTGGCCGCGTTGGAGCTCCATGGTGTCTTGGCCACGTGCATGCGGCAGACCTGCGTCACGGCCCTGTGCGAAAATCGTTCCTTCACCGACCATCCCCCGTGCCGCCAACTCGCGGTCGATGACTGCACGCACATCACCGATGGTCATGCGCGCACCGGTTTGGCTGTCGACGACAAACGCCCCATCAGCACGACCACTGCAAATATAGTCAACAGCCGCCTGAACAACCGCGCAAGTCTTTTGGCCGACCGCGCGCATGACTGCAATTTCGTGCTCGTCTTTGGTCAAGCGGGCCGCACTGATGAGATCTTTGTCGGACTCGGCCACAAATGTCAGCCCAGGCATTGCTGCTTCGATGCCGCGTTGCAGTGCGAGGAACGGGCCTGCCTGCACGGTCCCATAGACACCGACACGCCCGGTAACTCCCAAATCGGTGAGCATCTGCCGACGCAACTCGACCCGCGCAGCCAATCGGTCGGGGATGCGTTGCATGATGTCACGCATGTTCCATCGGCTCGATGACACACACACGAGGCCTGTCTCGGCAGCCTGCAATACTTCCCAATCACTATGCACCAGCATCGCTGGCTGATTGCGCAGTTTGATGACCGTCCCCGTCAAATGGGCACCACGCACAAAATAGTTGAAGGCCGGATTCGCAGCACCGAGACCGTCTGGGCCCTCGACAATAATCGCGTCGAGTAGGCGCTCGCTCATGAGTCGATCGAGATCACGCTGCATGTTGGGCCTCCTCTGCCAATGTGCGCAACACCGCAATATTGCGGATGTCGTCGTCGGGATCGATATCTTTGGGGGTCTCGAGGATGAACGGCACCGTGCGGATGTATGCATGACGCATCAGATTACGAAAACCGTCTTTGCCGACGAATCCCTCACCAATGTGCGTATGCCGATCTGCCTTCGACCCCAAATCCTTCTGGGCATCATTGGCGTGGATGATTTTGAGGCGTTGCAATCCAATACTCGCATCAAAATCTGCCAGCATAGCAGCGCACGCCTCAGGCGTGCGGAACTCGTACCCCGCCACCAGAATGTGGCAGGTGTCGAGACAGACGCCGAGGCGTTCTGGGTATTTGCAGGCTGCAATAATCTGGGCAATCTCTTGGAAGGTCCTGCCCAACACCGTCCCCTGTCCGGCAGTCGTCTCGAGCAATACCATCACATCAGGGTTCGTGTCAGCCGCCAGAATCGCATCGAGTGCTGCAGCCACACGCGCCAAACCTGCCTCAACCCCCGACCCCACATGTGCGCCAGGGTGCGTCACCAAATAGGGGATCCCCAGTTGGCCGCATCGGTGAATCTCGTCAGCAAATGCTGCCCGCGACTTGGCCTGCAGTTCGTCATCGGGCGATGCCAAATTGATGAGGTACGAATCGTGGACGACGAGTGGGTTGATACCGCTCGCGGCATGGGCAACCCGAAACTTGCTGATTTCGTCGTCGCCCAGCGGTTTTGACTTCCACTGTTGTTGGTTTTTGGAGAAAATCTGCATTGCGTCGCAGCCCGCGGCTTTGGCGTTGGCAAAGGCCTTGTACAGCCCGCCAGAGGTGGAAACGTGAGATCCGAACTTCATAATGGACTCCTCTGACGTACGCAGACGCACTAGCGCTGCATGCGATGGTGATAATCAAGCACCCGCTGCAAATCTGCTGGCAACGGACTCGTGAAGCGCATCAGTTCGCCGGTGCGCGGATGGGTGAAGCCGAGCGCGTGTGCATGCAAAAACTGCCGCTCTAGCTTGATGCCGCTCATCTGTGCACCATAGATCTGATCACCAATGATGGGGTGATAGATGTGTTGGCAGTGCACCCGAATTTGATGCGTCCGGCCGGTTTCGAGCATCACTTTGAGTAACGAGAGTTGGCCGATTTTTTCGATGACTTCCCAATGGGTAATCGCCGAACGCCCACCGGCAATTACTGCCATCCGCAAGCGATCACGCGGGTGTCGTGCAATCGGCGCATCAATGGTGCCGCTGACCGCTGACATCCCGCCCGACACTAATGCAATGTACTCTTTGTGCATCGTGTGGGCCTGTTGCTGCTCTTGCAAGCCATGGAGCGCAGCATCGTTACGGGCAACGACAAGCAATCCACTGGTGTCACGGTCAATGCGATGGACAATCCCGGGCCGCACACCGCCACCCACTACCATATCGGGGAACGCATAGAGCAACGCATTGACCAATGTCCCACGTGCATGTCCCGGTGCCGGGTGGACCACCATTCCCGCGGGTTTGTCGATGACCACGATGTCTGCATCGGCATAGACAATGGTCAGCGGGATGTTTTCGGGCACGAGCGAGGTGTCTTCGGGATCGGGGATCCGCACGCTGATACGATCACCCAATTTAAGCGGCTCGGCTGCGCGTGTCGCACTCTCGTTGCGCAAAATTGCGCCTTGTTCGATGAGCCGCTGAACGGTACTCCGGGTGAGATCGTCAATCGAAGCAGCGATGTACTTATCGAGACGTTCACCAACGGATTCTCGATCAACTACCAATAGAATCTGGTCATCCTCAGGATTGGTCACGGGTCAACTCGACTTCATTACGTAACGACGCGATGGCAAGCGCTATCACACTCACGGTGATTGCACTGTCGGCGACGTTGAAAATCCCAGGGAACCAGGTCACATGCACAAAATCCGTCACAAACCCCTGCCGCAATCGGTCAATGATATTGCCGATTGCGCCACCGACAATCCCGCCTATGGCGAGCTTGGTCAACAGCGTATGCTGCATTTGAAAGCGATACATATACAGTGCAGCACCACTGATACAGATATTCATTATGGTAAAAAAGTGTGGGATACCTTGAAACAATCCAAATGCCACACCGGTGTTTTTGACATACGTGAGGCGCAACCACGGCTCGATGACGGGTATGCTCGTTCCTTCGATGGGCCCAAGGTTTGCATCAATCCATGCCTTGGTCACCCGATCAAGCACGAGCAGCACGAACATGACGATTGCAGGGATGGTCCAGATACGACGGATGTCCGACATAACGCCTCCTAGGCTGATTCGACAGAACGGTAGCCACCCACCGAACCGGGGCTGAACGTATCTGCAAAGGTTTGCAACAACGTATTGACCATCGCATATTCTTCTTGGATCACCCTCAGCATGTGATCATGACCGAGCCCCGTCAGCACGTCAGAAATATCACTACTGCCACGGGCGTGTATCTCGAGACAACGTAACTCCCGTGCCTCTGGAGCCTTGTATGCACGACGTACTTCGAGTGCCAAGACATCGAACCCAACATCCTCGTGGAAGAGCTTGCGCAACGACGTCTGGATGGCCGATTGCAGCGTGCGGATGAGCTCACTGTCGGTGCGCTTGTCGGCTGGCGGGACGGTAATCGTGTACTCCCACGTCAACTCGAGCGGGACACTGACCATCTGACCGGTGTGGACTTGATGGGCCGGTCCCCACACCATCGTCACTTCGACCCATGGTGGCGTATTGTGTTCGGTCAATGGATCCCCATGTTCGGGGAACAGTTCAGCGCGGAACGTACGTTCGAGGGTCGTCGGATTGACCTGCTCGGCGACATCGTGCTCGTGCAAGCCGATGACCGACCACCCTTCTTCGAGTGCATTCGCGAGTTCTTCGTAGCTCAGTGTCATATATTCCTTTTTGTGGTGCATGCCACCATCAGTCCTTTTATTTTACTCTATTCAACTGCATCATCACGACTTTTTTTGGTTCCTGTGTGCAAGCCCGATTCAGGCGCTCCAATGCCCTGTGCTATACTGAACCATTGACTCAGAGAACACAGACGTATGCCGACGATACTCTATACATCTACACAGCACACTGCACATACACACCAACACCCCGAACACGCGGGTCGTATCGATGCCA
Organism: Roseiflexaceae bacterium; assembly: GCA_947462525.1. Lineage (GTDB taxonomy): Bacteria > Chloroflexota > Chloroflexia > Chloroflexales > Roseiflexaceae > UBA965. Next base: position 9,391 of record CANHPK010000010.1, read on the forward strand.
TTCTGACAGCCATCGCCGCCGATCCAACTTGTGCCGTGACCATTGCAGACATCCAGTCTGTGTCTGATGTCACCATCGAACGAGTCCATCCATCGTCACACCGTGCGTGGGTCCTCGCCCAAGCAGAAGCAGCGAATGTCGCACCCCAATTGGATGGCGACACCTATATCCTGCCTGGCACTGCAAAAGCAGCTCATATTGCGGCTTCGGGTGCATGTAACGCCGTGGACGCAATGGTGCATGGTAACCCCGCATGCGCGTTGGTTCGCCCTCCTGGTCATCACGCGACGGCAACCACTGCGATGGGATTTTGTTTCTACAACAACGTTGCAATTGCAGCCCGCCATGCACAAGCCACCCATGGATTACGTCGCATCGCGATTGTCGACATTGATGTCCACCACGGGAACGGGACGGCCGACATTTTTGCAGCTGACCCAGACATCCTTTACATCTCGAGCCACGGTTGGCCCCTCTACCCCGGTAGTGGAGCTCGTGAACACATGGGCACCGATGCGGGGTTTGGCAGTACGTTGAACATCCCCATGCCGGCCCAAAGCGGTGATCAGTCGTTCATGCAGGCCTATCGGGACGTCGTTGTGCCAGCACTCGACCGCTTCGTCCCCGATGCTATTTTGCTGTCGGCAGGATTCGATGCACACTGGGACGACCCGCTGGGCAATTGCCGGCTCTCGGTCGACGGCTACCTCGACATCTGTACCCTCATCAAGGATGCAGCGGTACGTTTGTGTCAGGGGCGGTGGTGTGCAGTGCTCGAAGGCGGCTATAGCCTACGAGCACTCGCTGCCTGCACGCATGGCCTGGTGCGCCTGATGGGCAATCTTCCACGCATTTCAGACCGCCTCGGGAGCAAACCGAGTGACCCACATCGAGCAGATGCGGTCATCAACTGGCTCGTCCATAATCATCCCCTTCTCCGCACAGTCTAAGGAGCGCGCATGTCACTCGCAGTCATCGATTATGGTGCCGGTAACCTACCCAACGTTGTACGTGCGCTTACACATATCGGGGCACCGCTGACGGTGACAAGCGACCCAACGGTAGTGGCAAACGCCACGGCAATTGTGTTGCCAGGCGTCGGCGCGACGCGCGACACCATGGAGCAACTGACCCAGCGCGGCCTCACACCGGTTATCCGCGATGCGATTCGCCGCGGTGTGCCGTTCCTCGGCATCTGTGTCGGCATGCAGGTACTGTTGACCGACAGCCTCGAATTCGGCCAACACGAATGTCTCGGTGTCATCAGCGGTACCGTACGTCGATTCCCTGCGGCAGACCTCAAAGTGCCACAAATTGGCTGGAACGAAGTCTACGCCACGCCGGCACTGTCCAATCATCCCCTGTACGACGGTATCCCCGATGGGTCAGACTTTTACTTTGTCCACTCCTACTACTGTGATGTCAACGACCCAGCGATCGTAGCGGGGACAACCGCGTATGGTGCGTCATTCCCCAGTATCCTGATGCGCGACACCCTCGTTGCCGCCCAGTTCCACCCCGAGAAGAGTGGTGCATTAGGCCTCCGATTTTTGCGTAACTTCGTCACCCACATAGCCCAGATCGAATGCGAGCCGACTCATGTTTGAACTCTATCCTGCCATCGATATCCACGAAGGTCGATGCGTGCGACTGACCCAAGGCGATTATGCGACTGCACAGATTTATGACGAATCACCGGCGAACGCTGCCAAGCGCTGGCAATCTGCCGGTGCCACGCAGCTCCATGTCGTCGACCTCGATGGCGCAAAAGCCGGGCACCCCGTCAACACGGCAGCCATCGCAGCTATTTGTGCTGCAGTCACCATCCCGGTCCAACTCGGCGGCGGGATCCGCACCCACGACGATGTCGCAACCGTCCGTTCCCTTGGGGTACGGCGTACCATCATCGGCACCAAAGCCGTCGCTGATCCGACATTCGTGCGTGATTTGGTCGCACAACACGGCGACGCCATCATCGTCGGAGTCGATGCCCGCGATGGCTTCGTACACACTGCCGGTTGGTTGGCTGGCTCACAGGTCACCGCCACTGATTTGGTCGCACAAATGGCCGCGTTGGGCGTTACCCGTATCATTTACACAGACATCAGCCGAGATGGTACGATGACCGAACCAAACTATGATGCCACCTCGGCGCTCATCACCCCAAATGGACCACGCATCATCGCATCCGGTGGGGTCAGCAAAACCGCGCAACTCCTCGTTCTTGCCCGCCGCGGCATCCATGGTGCGGTGGTCGGACGAGCACTCTATACCGGCGATATCACCATACCAGCCGCGCTCCAGGCGCTTGCATCGGAGGCTCTATGAGCGATTCAAATCCCAACATCAGCGAAAAATTCGCCGAAGAACGGAGCCGCAACGCCGGCCAAACGCAGATGACCCATCTGCAAAACCAAATTGATGAGCTCCGCCGGATGTTCCGTGATCAAACCCAAAAATACCAGCTCTCGGTCGAACACATCCGCAAAACCGAAAGCGAAGTCGCCGAGCTCAACAATCAATTTGCCCGGAATGCCCAAGAACTCAATCAAACGGTCGAAGGCTTTCGGCGCGAAATCACCAGCCTGCGCAAAGAATTCGCCAGCACCTTGGTCAAAATCGACGAAGGCGTGCGCCCCATTCGGGATATGCAATCCCAGATTCAAGAACTCGCCGAAGCCCGCAAAACCGACCGGGTCACGGTCGCCAGCCTGATCAATCGCCTCAACGAGAGCGAGCAGAAAATAGGGGCGCTCTTTGCGCTCGTGCGTGAGTCTGATGAACGCTACCGCAACGTGCTGTCGCGCCTCGATACGTTCCAAACAGCCGAAGACACACGGCGCGCAGAACTGCGCAAGATCCTCGAAGAAGTCCAAATCGAAAAACAACAACTCCGCCGTCAATCCGCCGAAAATCAGCAACTCGTCGCCGACAGCAAACTCCTCATCAGCGAACAGCAGAGCCGTTTGCTGCGCGTCGATGACTTCCGCTCACAAATCGACAAAGTGGTCAACGAAATCCCAGAACAACTCGTCGTTGTGTCCAACCGCATCTCTGAACTGCTACAAGAGACCAAACAAATCGAACGAACCTCGACCGAACGCTTTTTGTCGAATCAACAGCGCATCGAAGAAATTCGGCTCCAGCAGGACGAAAAAATCTCGTCGATCCAAGAAATGGAAGACCGTCAGCTCCGCCAGATCACGACCTGGATCGAACGCGTCGACAGCTATGTTCGAGACCTCGAACAACGCATCACACGCACCAGCAACCGCCTCGAAAACATGCAGCACGAGCACGTCGCCCACTTCATGGATATCGACACGCGCGAAATCGAATTACTCGGAATGCTCACCAAAAACCTGTCGAGTATGCTCGAACGTATCAAAACGGAACGTATGACACCACCTGACGCCGATGGAAAGAGCCGCTAACTATGCTCAAACGTCGCATCATCCCTTGTCTCGACGTCAAAGCAGGTCGTGTCGTCAAAGGGGTATCGTTCCTCGACCATCGCGACGCGGGTGACCCGGTGGTCCTGGCAGCCTTTTATAACGACAGTGGCGCTGATGAACTCGTCTTTTATGACATCACCGCGAGTTCTGATGATCGCAACATAATGGTCGAGGTGGTCGAACGCACAGCCGCGCAAGTGTTCATCCCGTTGACGGTCGGCGGCGGCATCCGCACCGTCGATGACATGTATCGCATGCTGAGGGCCGGCGCAGACAAGATTTCGATTAATACCGCGGCGGTACTCAACCCGCAACTCATCAACGACGGCGCGAAACGCTACGGCAGTCAGTGCATCGTCCTCTCGATCGACGCTCGTCGTACCTCAGCACCCGGTGCTACGCCGACCTGGGAGGTATTCACGCATACGGGTGCTAACGCCCGTTCGACTGGTCTCGACGCGGTCGCTTGGGCGGTCCGTGGTGCAGAGCTCGGCGCGGGTGAGTTGGTTATCAACAGCATGGATGCAGATGGTACCTATGCCGGGTACGACATCGAACTCCTGAGCGCAATCACAGCCCGTGTATCCATACCAGTCATTGCGTCGGGTGGTGCCGGTACGCTCGCGCACCTCCACGCAGGCCTGATGGACGGGGGGGCCGACGCAGTCTTGGCTGCGAGTATATTCCACTTCGGGGATCACACCATCGCCGCAGCCAAAACATATCTCCGCTCACGCGGCGTCCCGATGAGGTAATCACTATGCAGATCACCGTTCGATATTTTGCAGCCCATCGCGACATTACAGGCATGGCCTCAGAGCGTATCGACGTAGCCGATGGTTCGACACTCGGCCAAATATGGGATGCGCTCGAAGCGCGCTACCCCGCGCTCAGTCCGTACCGCGGCCGTGTCTTGTTAGCCTGCAACGAACGCTTCGGCGATGCTGCTACCCCGGTCTCCGCAGGAGATACCGTTGCATTTATCCCTCCCGTCAGCGGGGGCTCTGGAACACCACTTTTTTGGGTGACCAGTGAGCCACTCGTCGCTACTCCCCTCGAGGCAGCAGTGGCAGCACCCGACATGGGGGCCATCGTTACCTTTGCAGGCACGGTACGAGACCACTTCGGCGAGCGCGCAACTGCCCGGCTCGAATACGAAGCATATGTCGAGATGGCTGTCCCCGTCCTGGCTAATATTGCCGCAGAGGCCCAAACAACATTTGCAATCGGGCGTGTGGCCATCCACCATCGGATTGGAGTGCTCGAACTCGGCGAAAAAGCCGTTATCGTTGTCGTCGCCGCAGCCCATCGCGGGCCAGCCTTGGCGGCCACTGCGTGGATCATGGACCGCATCAAAGAAGTCGCCCCCATCTGGAAGAAAGAGCACTGGGCAGATGGCGCCCAAGACTGGATCGGCAACGAAAAGCAGCGGTAACGCACAAAAACACCCCTGCCAC
>CANHPK010000011.1 GCA_947462525.1 Roseiflexaceae bacterium
AAACCGACTGCTGTGTAGACTGGTGGCAATGCGTAACTGAGCGTTAACGTTGGTGAATACACCGCATAGCGGCGAATTGCAGCATCGCCATCGAGCGTGTACGGGACGCGCCAGTTGACAAAATCGACGATCGACTCTTGATACGACGTGGCTTCGCGGGGGCCGAGGGTACGCAAAGAAGTGTAGGTGCCGAGTACTTGGCGGAGGGTATCTTCGGAGGGCGATTGTGATGCAATCGGACTCGTCGTCGCAGGCTCGATGAGCGCCACAAATGCGTCGAACCAACGCCCTTCTGCCCATGCAAATGCCATATCGTAGCGCGTCCGGCCTCTGGTGTTCCGTTCGATGCGGAGCATTTCTTCGGTAGATGTCGGGATTGGTTGCAGCAGATCCGTGTTCCCCATCCCAATGAGGTAGTTGCGTGCAGCAAGCGGGTGAATAGCGAGTTGGGGGTGTTGCGCGATTATTTGCCGTGCATAGCCGTACATCGATTCGTCGATGGTCACGACGTCAGTGGCAATCGAATTGCTGAGGCGCAACTGCGCAACATCGTATTCAGTCCCGATCCACGCATCGACCGACTGACTGAGTTCCGCATCTTGGGCGAGTGCATATGCACCATCAGCACTGTGGACATCGACATCCACGCGGATATTTGCACGCGTAGACGCTTCTTCGATGAAGCGCTTGAGCGATGCATCGCTATTGAGATCGGATTGAATGATGCGGATCCGCAACGGATTATCCTCAGACCCAGCGACACCCTGCGGTGTGCTCGTGGGCACGGGAACCACTGCAATTGGGGTTGGAACAGGAGTGTGCGTTTCGGTGCGCAACGATGTGACCGTTTGCGTGGGTTGCTCAACGCGTGCAAGTGGGGCAGTACAGGCTCCTACGAACAGACTACCGATACACAACCCGGCGAGGATTCGATTACGCATCAACTACCACTCTCTGCTCGTCAAGTCGGTCCTGCAGCCTACCGCATCCATCGCGAGCAACACTGCACCGAGCACCGGCGGTCGTTGGAGCACGACAATGTGCGCCAATGGGAGCTGTGCCTGCACCAAAGATTGGATTGTTGCATGGAAGACTTTTGCCCCACCTGTGGCGACCCCACCTGCCAAAACCACATCAAACGGCAGTGACCGCAATGTAACAGCATGTGCCATGCCGATGATGTTTTGGGCGAGCACCGTTCCCGCTTCTGTCAGAATACGCTGCGCCTCGGCATCGCCTTGATCGGCACAGTGCATCACATGCGGTGCAAATGTCGCAATGTCCGAGATGCTATCACCACGTGAAAACGCCTCAGCAAGTGCCGGAATCGATGGATACAGAGACCATTCGAGCAGTGCATTGGTCAGACTGGTTGATTGTCCTATCCCGTAGTGCGCACGGGCAGCTGCGCGGAACGCAGCACGTGTGAGCTGCTGAGCCCCGTCGAAATCGCCCCAGTCACTGCCTAACCCAAACGTCCGCGCCTGCCTCCCATCGACACCCAATGCTGCAACGGTACTACCAGTCCCAGCGATGGCTGCAACTCCATAGGGCCGCGTGCTCCCTGCGCGAAGAGCCAAAAAGGCGTCATTAACGAGCGTGTGCGTGGTGTTCGGCATGAACTGTTCGATGCCAGGTCGCAACCGCACCTCATCCGACGGCCAATCGAGCCCCGCCAGCCCCCAGCCGACAGAACGGATAGCAGTGATGGGAACAGCGGCAGTGCGACACAGGTCAGTCACGATGCGCTCGTACAGGGCGAGCGCATCGTTGACTCCTATTGACTCCCAGTTGCCTGTGCCATAACGGCCTTCAGCGAGCTGTTCGCCACTCGCACTGTACAGTGCTGCCTGGGTTTTGGTGCCACCAGCGTCTACACCGAGGAACATGCGTCGTTAGTACCCCTCGTCGTAATTGACGACGTTATGCAACGGTTGGCCAGCCCGAAATCGCTCGAGGTTGTCGAGGAAGAGTCCCATCATCCGCTTGCGTCCATTGGGCGAAGAAGATGTCACATGTGGTGTGATCCAGATATTTGGCGCATCCCAGAGTGGGTGATCGATGGGCAGCGGCTCTTCTGGCGCAACATCGAGGCCGGCACCCGCGAGGCGACCACTGCTGAGTGCGTCGATGAGTGCAGGGGTGTCAATTGCGTCGCCACGACCGACATTGATGAGATATGCCTTGGGCTTCAGCAGTGCCAACGCAGCAGCATCCACCATGCCGCGGGTACGTTCGGTCGATGGCGTGGCGATGACAAGCACATCGGCTTCGGGTAACAGGCTTTTCCAATCATCGTCACCGACCACGTGATCGACATACGGCGTCGGTTGCGGCGTGCGCCGGCTACCAATCACACGCATCCCAAATGCTTGAGCACGTTTGGCGGTTTCTTGGCCGATGCCACCGAGGCCGAGGATTGCCATTGTTTTGCCGTCGAGTTCGTCGAGCCTGGACTGTTCGACCTCGTACCACGCGTCGCGCGGGTAATGATGTAACGCGAAGGCTTTTTTGGCATGCGACAGCAAATACAACATCACCCATTCGGCAATGGGGATGCCATGCACACCCGCTGCGTTGGTCAGTACGATGTTGCGTTGGCGCATGAACGCAAGATCCATGTGCTCTATGCCGGCACTGGGCGTGTAGACCCAACGGACCAATGGGGCAGCCTCTAATGTCCTGCGGAACTCGTCCATTTCGTTCCACCAGCGCACATAGACAACGGCGTCGTGGACGTCCCCGTTGGGCACTCCCGCATCGTTGGTCGTCACCGGCACGACATCAGGATAGCGTTCAGCGAGTTTCGGGATCAGGTAGTTCGAGAGTGCTTCTGGAATAATGACTTTCATGCAGCTCCTGTTAAATAGGGTACGCCGATGACGGCTGGAATGACAGAACAAGAAACACCACGCACAGCGATTGCATCGGCGAGCTGTGCAGGAGTACCTGTCAAATCAGGGAATGTTTCAAAATGAATAGGTAACACATGCGCCGAACGAAGGAGGTGTAGTGCATACGCTGCTTCGTACGGTCCCATGGTATAGCGGTCACCGATTGGCAGAATTGCGATATCTGGTGCATATAAATCAGCAAGTATCGCCATATCAGCCATGACTGTGGTGTCGCCTGCTGCGTAGACAGTGACATCGTTGTCCACACGCAAAATATACCCGACTTCGGTCCCCAACACGCGGCGACCCGCTGCGGTGGGCCAGTTACTACTATGCTGCGCAGTTGTCATCGTTATTCGTGTGTCATCAATACGAATGGTGCCACCTTTGTTCATTCCTTCAATCGAATCAGGTGGTACATCTTGATAACTGAGCCACTCTGTCACGTCGTATTGACAGACAATGCGCGCGCCTGTGTCACGATACAGAGGGGCCACATCGAGAGAATGATCGATGTGGCCATGTGTGAGCAGGATGACATCAATACCGAGTGTTCGGATTTTGCTGTGCCATTCCGTCGGGCACACAGGATTGTTATCGACATACGCATCTACCAAAATACGCGTCCCGCCGGTAGTGACCAAATACACGGTCGCGTGGCCAAGCCATGTAATCTGCATCTGTACTCTTATCTCCGTGCTAGTGTGGGAACAAACTGATTCATGTCTATTGTCGATTCGACTGCCGCAGACATACGAAGTAATTGCACATCGTCACGATACCGACCGACCAGCTGTAATCCAACGGGCAAACCGTTGGCAAAACCGCAGGGCAGCGAGATTGCCGGGTGGAGTGTCGTTGTAATGTAATAGCAGGAACGCATCCAATCGATATATGTCGCCTGATCGACGTCATTGATACGCGTCACATATGGCTGTGTTACATCAAAAGGGAGTACCTGCGTAACTGGTCCCACGACCATGTCATAGTCGCGCATGAACGCCGTCATACGGCTAAATGCGGCACTCTGCAAGCGATTCGCACGGGCGATTTGTGGGCCGGTGAGTGCACGCCCTGCATTGATATTCCAGCGCACCGTGTCTTTGAGTTGATCAGGATGCGAATCGAGGAGTTCTCCCAAACCCGTCTCGAACCCAAGTGCACGCAAGGTCTGGAATGCCTCGTCGACACCAGAGAAATCAGGAGTTGCATCGACGACAACAGCACCCAAATCGACGAAGCGCTGTCGTTGTGCAGCGATAACCTGAGCCAACGCATCTTCGACGGCCAGTCCACCCCATGTCGGCGCCCACGCGATACGCTTCCCTTTGAGTGAAATCGGATCAAACGCGAGCAATGCTTGGGTATCGATCGGTGCGGTCAACGTCGCAGACTTTGCCGGTCCAGCCAATGCAGACAGCAGCAAAGCGACATCACAGACAGACCGGGCCATCGGTCCATCGACAGCCAATGGCGACCACGAATCGGTCGCGGGCACAACACCAGGTGAAGGACGAAATCCCACCACACCGCAAAATGCGGCTGGGTTTCGTAGTGAACCACCCATATCACTGCCATCGGCAATAGGGACCATCCGACTTGCCAATGCAGCGGCAGCACCACCGGAGCTCCCGCCGGCTGTTTTGGTCGGATTGTGCGGATTGCGTGTCGCGCCAAAAACCGGATTGAAGGTCTGTGAACCAGCCCCAAATTCCGGAGTGTTGCTTTTGCCGAGCGTGACTGCCCCTGCCTGTTTGATGCGCGACACAATGAGCGAATCGGTCAGACCGATGGCATCGGCAAAAATAGGCGATCCACGGGTAAAGCGCATTCCTGCGACTTCCGTCAAATCTTTGTGCACGACTGGCAATCCTGCCAGAACACCCATATCGACGCCATGTGCGACCATCGCATCGAGGTGACCTGCAGTCGCCAATGCACCTTCGGGGTCCAACGTGATGATTGCATTGACCTGTGGGTTCGTATGGTCAATTTGCTGCAAATGTGCGTGCAACAACTCGACTGCGCTGATTTTTTTGGTCGTCAGCGCGGTGCGTTGGGTACGGGCTGATTCAAAAACGATGTCATTCATTACACATCACCGGTATAGCGCTGTGCCTGTGCAAATTCCGTTTTGATGGCTGCGCGCGCTTCGTCGTCATAGAGAAAATCGATGGCAGTCAATGCCATAGAAACCGCACCATCGACAATTGCCTTGTGGCCTTTGGCGGTAATGGTGGCGTCGGCGACTGCAGTCGAGTGCCAACTAGCCTCGGTCCCGCAGATTTCGAGGTAGGCACAAATCGAAGGAACGTGATGGCTGACATTGCCGAGGTCTGTCGAACCCGATCCGGTTTTCGCCGGGGCGGCAGACAAGTTACGGCCGATGTGTTCGAGGTTATTGGCAAAGAGTTGGCCGAGTGCACGGTTGGGTACCATGTTCAGGTAGGCCGGCATGTACTCCTCCCACTCGAGCGTACAACCTGTCGCAAGTGCACCGGCTTGTGCGCAGGCGATGACACGGCGAAAGAGGTCCTCTGCGTATGCAATGTCGGCAGCGCGGATACGAAAACGCGCTTTGGTCAGATTGGGAATGACATTCGGTGCGGTACCACCGTGTGTAATGATGCCGTGGATACGCGCATCATCACGAATCTGCTGACGGAGTAACCCGACACTCGAAAAGGTCACGATGAGCGCGTCGAGTGCATTGATGCCGTCTTGTGGATTGGCAGCGGCGTGGGCCGATTTGCCATGAAACGTGAGTTCCAATCCCTTTGCGACCAATGAAGAGTCGTAATCGAGCCGATCGTAGGTCATCGGATGAATCATGATGGTCGCATCGAGGCCATCGAGATACCCGTCACGAATCATGTGAATCTTGCCACCGGCGTTGGGGACTGCGGACTCCTCGGCGGGCGTACCCAGTAGCACGACAGACCCTGGCAAACGATCCCCGATGCGGGCTAAACCCATTGCAGCACCGAGTGCTGCGGTAGCGATGATATTATGTCCACAGCCTTGGCCGACTTCGGGGAGTGCATCGTATTCGGCGATGATACCGATTTTGGGGCCGGGCTTCTGACCAGGCAGTGCTGCAACAAACGCAGTCTCCATGCCAGCGATGTTTTTGGTGACCGTTGCGCCGTATTCGGTAATAACATCGACGATTTTGGCCGATGCCTGGTATTCTTGACGGCCGAGTTCGGGGTTGTGATACATCCAATCACTCAAACCTATGAGGGTCGGCACTGCCGCTTCGATTTCGGCCCGGACCAGTGCTTTGAGCACGTCACGTGTATCAGCGGTCATTGGGTTCCCTTCCTTCGTTCAGTGCAGGAAAAAGTTCAGACATGCGTTCCAATGCCCATTCGCCTACCATGATTGCTTCGGCGGTATCATCGCGGAGCGCTTTGGTGCGTTTGGTGGCATGGTCGTTTATCTGCTGGCGCGCTGTCGTGATTGCAGCCTTTTTGGCGATATACCCACGGCGTTGATCACGGGGCAAGAGAGCGTCAGCACGCCATTGTTCGGCAGTGATGAGCTGGATGGGGATGGCACGGTGGCGTGCTGGTTTGACCCACACGTCTGCAATCGCTCCACCACCTTCGAGGATGATGGCACGAACAGATGATTCATCCGCCAAAAAAGACGCAGCTGCACGGCGCAACCGCACCAGGTTGCCGTAATTGTGCGAACGGTAGCGCAACAGCTGGTGGGACTCGAGGCAAAAGAACGCAAAGCCGCAGGTAATCCCGGCATCGATTGCGAGGAGCGTATTGGCGGTCACTCCGTCCACCTGCAATTCTTACGTAGGGATTACATTTGTCCCGTTGAATATGCTATACTATACCAGATGTCACGGCGTACCCGTGCCATGTTGTGCGTCCACCGATAGGTTTTTTACGCAGAAGTGGGTATTCCCCGCTTTTCTTTTTTCTCTCACGTTAACGAGGGTGAAGCAGGATGAGAACAGAATTTTTTGCAGCCATATCCGCCATTGCAGCTGAGCGTGGCATACCGCGCGAACGCATTATCGAGCAAGTCGAAAAGGCATTAGTCGCCGCATATCGGCGTTCACTCGGGGAACGACCGCCAGCGATTGAAATTGTGGTCAAAATCGACCCGGTCAAGGGCGACCCACACGTGTATTCTGAAATGCTGGTGGTCGACGAAGTCGAAGACGAACGCTTCGAGATTAGCTACGACGAAGCACGCAAACACGATCCAAACATCCAAGTACTCGAGAAAATCGTCGTCGAAACAACGCCCAAAGACTTCGGTCGGATTGCAGCACAGACCGCCAAGCAAGTCATTTTGCAGGGCATCCGTGATGTGGAACGCGACAATGTCTATAGCGAATTCAATGAGCGTCGCGGCGAACTGATGGTTGGCGTTGTGCAGCGGAACGTGAACGGCAACATCATCATCGATCTCGGCAAAGCAGAAGCTATTTTGCCACGCGACCAGCAAGTCGCATCCGATAACTACCGACCAGGCACACGCATCAAGGTATTGCTCAAAGAAATCCGACGCGAAGACCGTGGGACGCGATTGTTGGTGTCACGCACCGATAATGACCTCATCAAACGCATCTTCGAAATGGAAGTTCCCGAGATCCTGGCAGGCACCGTCGAAATCAAAAGCATCTCACGCGAGCCCGGCGTGCGCACCAAGTGTGCCGTCGCAGCCCGTCAAGAAGGCATCGATCCCGTCGGCGCATGTGTGGGTATCCGCGGGGTGCGCATCCAAAACATCGTCAACGAATTGAACGGCGAGAAAATCGACGTCGTGCAATGGTCTACCGATGTCAAGGAGTTCATTGCGAACGCATTGTCTCCTGCGCAAGTCGTCGAAGTGCAAATCCGCGACATGGACAAAGCAGTCGTCATTGTGCCCGATAAACAGCTTTCACTGGCAATTGGCAAAGAAGGACAAAACGTTCGTCTCGCCGCCAAATTGACCAAGTGGAAAATCGATATCAAATCGTCGAGCACATTGATTGACGAGATGCGCGAAGCAAGCGAATTCCGCCAAGCGGCAGAAGCCGAAAGCATGGCGCTCGATGTCGAGCTGGCGAATGCAAAGGTCGAGGACCGTTTGGTCTCCGAATACGGCACATTTGTCTACCAGAACATCGAATACGGTCCGTTGGGTACCGACTATGTGGGTCAAACCATACAGATTCGGGCTACCTCAGTCAAGTTGTTTATCTACGCAAACGACCGCTTGATTGCGTCGTTTATGATCCCCGACATTGACTACACGGTGAATGAATGACGAGTTCCCATCAACGTCCGAAGCACATCCCGACCAGGATGTGTATCAGCTGCAGGTCAACCGGTGCCAAACGTGGTTTGGTACGCGTTGTACGGACTGCAGAAGGACGCGTGGCTATAGATATCACGGGAAAAAGAAACGGTCGCGGTGCATACCTCTGTTCGAATCCGTCTTGCTGGACGACAGCGCTCGAGCGCACCAGCATGCAGAGCGCACTACGGCTCTCCACATTCACAGAAGAGGATCGGGCAACGCTGACGTCCTTTGCACGGACACTTACTCTTGAACAACCGATGACATCAGGTGATGTCAGCACCCGCCAACACGGAGGATAGCGAATGCGACGATTTTGGAACGACATGCTGCGTCTGCCAATGTATGCAGCCAGTGATGATACAACCCAGGGAGGAGGAAGCGACAGCGACGAGAAAACACGTCCTGACGCTTCTCGACCCTCTGACTCCCGACCGGTCCCAGCAAGTCGCCCGCCACAGAGCACTGGTGCATCTGCACCACGACCTGCCGGTGACCGTCCATACGGGGATCGCCCCCCTCGTCCCGCTGGCGACCGCCCGATGGGTGACCGCCCACCCCGACCGGCTGGGGATCGTCCGTTCGGCGACCGCCCACCCCGACCGGCTGGGGATCGTCCATACGCTGATCGCCCACCACGTCCCGCTGGTGACCGACCAGCCGGTGACCGTCAACCATTTGGCGACCGTCCCTATACCCCTCGCCCTCCAGGCGAACGCCCACCGGTAAGCGCTGATCGACCATATACGCCACGCCCTCCAGGCGAGCGACCACCCCCACGGCCTGCAGGCGATCGTCCTTTTGGCGACCGTCCACCGCGCCCTCCCGGTGATCGCCCATTCACGGGGACACGCCCAGCCGGCGATCGCCCATTTGGCGACCGTCCACCACGCCCTCCCGGTGATCGCCCATTCGGCGATCGGCCACCGCGTCCTCCCGGTGATCGCCCCTTTGGCGGTGCTCCTGGCGGTCCACCGCGTTCTGGCCCGATGGGTGGTGCGGGTGGACCTGGTGGTCCAAGCCGTGGTGGGTTCAATAGCGGTCCTGTCGGCGGTGGCGTCGGCGGCGCAGTCCCTGGGAGCCGTGGCGGCAATTCGGGACAACGCCGGAACAGCACTGACCGCAAAGGAGCAGTACGCGGATCTGACGCCGCCGAGAGCGATGGTCAGGGACGTGGCAAAGGCGGCAAAGGCGGTAAACCAGGCTCGATGATGGGCCGTGGTATCGGTGGTCGACAACAAGTTGCCCGCCCTGTCGTTCGCCCCAAAGGCCCAATCCAACTCGGCAGTAATCTGACGGTTCGTGAGCTCTCCGAAGCAACCAGCGTCGGTGCAGCCGAAATCCTGAAGATTTTGCTCAAGAGTGGTGTGGTTGCCAATATCAATCAACAAATCGATTACGAAACCGCTGCACTTATCTGCGCCGAGTTCAACATCGAAACGACCGAATACATCCCCGAAGCCATGATTGGCATCGTTGATAACATCAAAGACGTGCTCGCTGCCGAAACAGACGAAACCCTGATTACCCGCCCACCGGTGGTCACCATCATGGGTCACGTCGACCACGGCAAAACGAAACTGCTCGACTCGATCCGGCAGACGAAAGTCGCCGAAGGTGAGGCTGGTGGTATTACACAGCACGTGGGTGCATACCAGGTCGAAGTGAACGGTCGCAAAATCACCTTCCTCGACACCCCGGGCCACGAAGCGTTCACTGCGATGCGTGCCCGTGGCGCACAGGTGACCGACATTGTTGTGCTGGTGGTTGCCGCCGACGACGGTGTGATGCCGCAGACCATCGAAGCCATTTCGCACGTCCGTGCAGCTGGTGCGCCGATGATTGTCGCCATCAACAAGATGGACTCACCAAACGCCAACCCTGACAACGTGCGTCAACAGCTCGCGGTCAACAATGTCATTGTCGAATCGTACGGTGGCGATGTCCCATGTGTCGAAGTATCGGCACGTATGCGCACCAACATCGACGGCTTGCTCGAAATGATCTTGTTGGTAGCAGACCTGCAGGACTACAAAGCAAACCCACAAGCCAAAGCAATTGGTACCGTCGTCGAAGCCGAGATGGATCGACAACGTGGCCCGATTGCAACGGTCCTCATCCAAAACGGCACCTTGCGTCTCGACGACAACGTGTTGGTCGGCAACGGTACGGGTACGGTCCGAGCAATGTTCAACGAAACCGGCAAGCGTATCCGCTTTGCCGAGCCGTCTACCCCTATACTTATCCTTGGGCTCAACGAAGTACCGCAAGCCGGCGACATTTTGCAAGTCATGACCGATTTGACCATCGCACGCGAAGTTGCTGTTCAACGACAGCGCCAGATTCGTCTCGATGCAATGGCAAATCTACGATCAGTCAGTCTCGATGGGTTGTTTGCCAACATCCAGCAAGGCAAAATCAAGGAACTGAACTTGATCGTCAAGGTAGACGTGATGGGTTCCATCGGCGCTATCGAACACGCATTAGGTCAGCTCAATACGAGCGAAGTCCAGATCAAGATTATCCACCGTGGTACCGGTACGATTACCGAAAGTGATGTCAACTTGGCAATTGCCTCGCGGGCCATCATCATTGGGTTTAATGCGCGACCAGACCCGGCAGCCCGCAAGTTTGCTGAGCTCAGCGGTATCGACATTCGCTTCTACAACATCATCTACAACCTTGTGGAAGAGATGAAGAAAGCAATGATCGGGATGTTGGACCCAGAATTCCGCGAAGTTATCGAAGGCTACGCAGAAGTCCGCAATACGTTCCGATTGCCCAGCCGCGAAATCGTCGCAGGCCTCTACGTCACCGATGGCAAGCTCAATCGCCAGCTTTCGGTCCGCGTCCTGCGCAGTGGTGTCGTGGTTCATGATGGACGCTTGAGCAGCTTGCGCCGCTTCAAGGAAGACGTCCGTGAAGTGACATCCGGGTACGAATGTGGTGTCGTGGTGGACGGGTTTACCGACGTCCAAGATGCCGACAACATGGAATTCTACCGGAAGGAACGCGTGGAGCGCACCGCATAACGATGAGCAAACGTACCCTCCAAGTGGCCGGCGAAATACAACAAATCGTCGGCCACCTCCTCCAATTCGAAGTCAAGGACCCACGTGTGGCCTTTTGCACCGTGGTGAACGTTGATATTTCGACAGACCTGCAGATGGCCCACATCCACGTGTCCGTGATGGGTGATGCCGAAGCACGCAAAGCAACCATGGGCGCGCTTGACCGCGCCCGTGGCTTTATCCGACGTGAACTTGCTCGTGAACTGCGCCATTTGCGGACTGCACCCGACATTCGCTTCATGCTGGATGAATCACTCGACCACAGCATGCGCATCAATGAATTACTCCGCGACATGAAGTCGCAACAGTAGGACACGACATGGACCGCATTAGCATGTTTACCGCCGCTGCTATCACATGGCGCGAACGCGTAACCAACGCAAACACCATACTTTTGGTCACGCACGTCAATCCTGATGGAGATGCTCTCGGTTCGCTTATCGGACTGATGATGGCACTTCCACAACTGACCGAAGCAACAATCATACCGGTCGTGCAACAACCAATACCACAATTCTTGGAGTGGGTGCCGGGGAGCGAACAAAGCATCGCGCTGACTGCCGACAAACCGTGGCCAAATCCCGACCTTATCATTACGGTCGATTGTGCCTCGGCAGATCGGCTTGGGGGCATTGCTCCGCAGCACATGCATCACATCGAACACACAGCGGTCATACAAATTGATCATCATGCAACCAACACGTTGTTTGGTGTCCACAATCTTGTGGTCGCTGACGCCTGTGCAACATGCGAAATCATCACGGAGTTTTTGCCGTATCTCGGTATTACCATTACCGCAGGGATAGCAACGCCGTTGTTGCTTGGCATCATGACTGACACGCAGAGTTTTCAGATCTACGATACCAGCGCCAAGACATTGTCACTGGGCGCAAGTCTGTTTACTGCAGGTGCGGATCATGCACGGATAGTGTCGAAGGTATTTCGTTCGACACGACTCGAAGCACTCACGCTTGCATCACGTGTCATCAATGCCATGCATACACACGGCGATGTCGTGTGGTGCGGTGTCCCGTTGACATGGGTCGAAGAACTCAATGCGACCGATGACGAGAGTGACGAAGCACTCCATATGCTACAACGTATCGAAGGACCTGAAGTTATCATGTTGATAAAGCAACGAAACCAGGGTGTCAAAATTTCGTTGCGCTCCCGGAACGTCAATGTTGCGTCTGTCGCAAAAAAACACGGTGGCGGTGGGCATATCCACGCCGCGGGCATCAATCTCGCAGAACATACCATCGATAGTGCAGCAGCACTTTTGTTACCGGATCTAACGGCACTATGCACGGATTCATCTCTATCGACAAACCACTCGGCATAACCTCGCACGATGTGGTTGCTATCGTACGTCGCATCAGCCGTATCAAACGCATTGGCCACGCAGGGACACTCGATCCCGGCGCATCCGGCGTTTTGGTGCTCGCCGTCGGCGCAACGACCCGTTTGATTGAGTATGTCCAAGATGACACCCACAAAACCTACGTAGCAACGATACAACTCGGGAGTGCCACAGACAGTGATGACGCAGACGGATCAGTGATTGCGCAAGCTGCTGTTCCGGAACTGTCGGAAGCGTGGCTTGTCCAGACTCTTGCTCCATTTGTTGGGCAGATACTGCAAGTTCCGCCGAAAGTTTCGGCTATCCATGTCGACGGTCAGCGCATGTATGATCTTGCACGCAAAGGCATCGCTCCAGAACTCCCTGCGCGCCCCGTGCACATCTATCACATTGCACTACGTGGCTATACCAGCGACACCATTTCGCTCGAAATCAGCTGTGGCAAAGGCACGTACATCCGATCGCTCGCACGAGACATCGGCATCGCGCTTGGAACGCTTGCCCATTTGTGTTCGTTACGACGGACCGCCGTCGGTAGCTTTGGCGTCAATGACTCGGTCAGCCTCGATACATTGCGTGCTGATGGAATTGCACCCTGGCTGTTAGCCAACTCACGGGCACTCGACGGGTGGCCGGTGTACTGCGTGAACGCTGCCGAACACCGCTTGATTGACAACGGCATGCCCATCCCAGCGCCGTCGATTGCCGATGGCCGCGTCGCAGTTGTTGATGCGACAGGCGAACTCATCGCCACCGCAGAATCACGCGCAGGGAGCCTTCATCCATCCAAAGTGTTCCGTTGGAGTGATGCATCATGAAGCTGATTGCTGGATTCCCTGCACAGGAAGTGGCCGGACCTTCGACGGTAACAGTCGGTGTGTTTGATGGTATGCACACCGGGCATACGATGTTCCTGCGGCGCATGGCAGATGCAGCGCACGCCAATGGCCACCGTGCAGTGGTTGTAACCTTTGACCCACATCCCGATATCCTCATCCACCCCGAAACCTACCGTGGGCTCTTATTGACTCCGCAGGAACGATACCAACGTATGGCCGCGTGTGGAATCGACGTTGTGCTCACAATTGCGTTCGACCAGGATGTACGTTCTATGACTGCAGCGGAGTTTATGGCACGCGTCTGCAGTGTTGTACATGTAAAAACCGTTTGGGTAGGATGGGATTTTGCACTCGGACGCGGTCGTGATGGCACGTTCCAGCGGCTTGCAGAAATCGGCGAATCACTGGGGTATACTGCCGTCGAAATTCCACAAATTGGCGAGAGTACTCCCCCGAGTGCATCGTTCATCCGAAATGCACTCACCCAGGGCGATATCGCTGTGGCAACCCAGGCATTAGGTCGCATGCACACATATCACGGAGTGGTTGTCCATGGGGACAAGCGGGGACGAACGATCGGGTTCCCCACCGCGAACATCAGTATTGATGACCGCCTGCTCTTA
>CANHPK010000012.1 GCA_947462525.1 Roseiflexaceae bacterium
CTGGCCAGCGACACCTCGAGCCTGCCTGAAGTCGGTGGGACGGCTGCACACTACCTCCCCGTCGACGATGCTGGCGCTTGGGCCGACACCATCGAAGCCCTGTGGGTGGACGACGACGCCCGCGCAACAATGGCAGCTGCCGGCCCTATCCACGCCCAACGGTTTTCGTGGCACGCAACCGCAGTGCAGACCCGCGCCTTGCTCGAATCGGTGATATCGCAGTAATCTGCAAAGAAGGAATAGACGTATGACAACTATCCCCAGTCTCGTCGATGTCGCCTGGTTGGCCGAACATCTGCACGATCCCAACATTCTCGTGGTTGACACCCGCTGGTATCTGCTCAATCCCCCGCAAGGCGCAACCGAATACGCCGAATCGCACATAGCCGGTGCCATCCACCTCTCAATCGACAGTGACCTGTCCGCGCCACCGTTCGATGGTCCCGGTCGTCACCCGCTGCCACGCCCCGAACAGGTGATTCGTACGTTCAGTGCTGCGGGGATTGATGCAACCGTACATGTAGTCGTCTACGACAGCGCTGGCGGCTCAATTGCCACACGCTTGTGGTGGATGTTGCGCTACTACGGCCACACCGGTGTATCCATCCTCGATGGCGGTTGGCAAGCTTGGCAGGCAGCTGCAGGTGCAACCTCCAACGGGATAGAACGGCGCGCACCACGCACGTTTGTCGGCAGTCCCGATACGAGCCACGTGGTCGATGCCGACACCGTCGACAGCGTCAAATCCGAAGCAGATGTTGCCCTCATCGACGCACGCGCATCCGAACGCTACACGGGCGAGGTCGAGCCTTTTGGCCCACGCGCTGGACATATCCCTGGTGCCATTTCGCTCCCGTTTGCCGGCAATTTGACCCCAGCAGGTACGTTCAAATCACCTGCCGAACTGCGCGAACGTTATGTCGCTGCTGGGATCCCCGCAGCCAATCACATCATTTGCTATTGCGGGTCTGGCGTCACCGCTACCCACGACATCTTTGCCCTGCATCTGATTGGTCGTCATGCCCGCCTGTACGAAGGCTCGTGGAGCGACTGGGCCAGTACCCAACACCGACCCATTCAGACCGGCGATCAACCGTAGCCACCTGCACAGAAAGATGGTCGCCATGGATCCGCTGCGCATCGTGATGGGATTAGTCATTAGTGCCGCTATCGGCGCACTCGCCTACAAACGCGGTTCGCTCACGGCGAGCGGCTGGCTGGGCGCAATCCTCACCGGTACCGCCACGTTTGGGTTGGGTGGATGGCCACATGGGGTCACGTTGGTGTTTTTCTTTGTCAGTTCGACCCTCTGGTCGCGCCTCAAAAAGCAGCAAAAAGCCGCGCTCGAGCAGACCATGTTCGAAAAGGGCTCGCGCCGCGACATCTGGCAAGCACTCGCCAATGGCGGTCTCGCTGCGCTGATCTGCTGTGCCATCCCACTCTGGCCTGAGCACCTATTGACCATCAACATCCTCTTTGCGGCTACCATGGCGACGGTTGCGGCCGATACCTGGGCAACCGAACTGGGGGTATTGTTTGGAGGCACACCACGACTCATCACGACGCTCAAACCGGCACCCAAAGGCACCTCTGGCGCTATCAGTATCCCGGGCACAGTCGCCGCCATCGCCGCAGCTGCCTCAGTCGCCGTCGTCTTTTCGGTGGTAGATGGGACATTTTCGGCACCGGTTGTCCTGCTGATTACCGCAGCGGGAGTATTTGGTTGCCTGGTCGATAGTCTCTTGGGGGCCACGGTGCAGCGGCTCTATCAGGAGAGCGACGGTCCCACCGAGCGGGCGTTTGCATCAGACGGCACACCATTGCCCCTTATCCGCGGCTGGCGCTGGCTCAACAACGACCTGGTCAACTTCGGAAGTTCACTCGCCGGCGCCCTGCTCGCATGGATGTTTGTATAGGGTACGGTCATTCGGCATCGTTGAATTCCTATTTCCTAACTCCTATTTCCTAACTCCTAATTCCTAACTCCTAATTCCTAACTCCTAATTCCTGAGGTTCTATGCGCAAACTCATCGTCATCGAATTCATCACGCTCGACGGTGTCATCCAGGGCCCAGGCGGTCCCAACGAAGACACCAGCGGCGGTTTCGCACATGGTGGTTGGATCGGACCATACTCCGACGAAGCCCAATCCGCGGTCATCCGCGCGCAAATGGGTTTGCCGTTTGATTTGCTCATCGGGCGCACCACCTACGACATCTGGGCGCCTTATTGGCCCAATCACTCGTTTTGGCCTGGGGTCAATCGTGCCACCAAGTATATCGCCTCAAACACGATGACACAGGCGCACTGGCAGCCCAACGTCATCTTGTCGGGTGATGTGGCCGCCAAAGTGGCTGCCATCAAGCAGACCGCCGGGCACGACCTGCACGTCTATGGCAGCGCCACGCTCGTCCAGACGCTGCTCGCGGCTGACTTGATCGATGCGTTCTGGCTCAAAATCCATCCCATCACCTTCGGGACCGGCAAACGGCTCTTTACAAACGGCACAATCCCTGCAGCGTTTTCGCTGACGCGTTGCGAAGCGACCAGCACCGGCGTCATCATGGCAGATTACACACGCACCGGCGCTCCCCCGCGGAGCAGTAGCCTTTGAGTATCCGTGCTGGTCGTGGGCAGGCCCGTGGCGAATGCCACGGGCCTGTTTTCGTATGAACAAGATACTCCCGAGCCGGCTTAGTCTTCGATCTGGAGTGTCGTCGGTATGTCAGCGGCTTGTTCGATTGTAATCGGTCCAAAAATATCGTCCTGATGGGCCACGATAACGCGTCGCTTGATCATTTCGAGCACGGCCCACAGCGACACCACCACATCGACACGGGTCGGCTGCGAACGCGGCAGTAATTCGAGAAAGCTAAATCGTGGCATCCGCAAAAACCGCTCACGAATCGATGTCACCACGTCGCCCACGGTTAGTATTTTGGGTGCCGGGAGGGGAATCGTCGGCGCTGGTGCATCAACCAGCTTCATGCGCATTTGCCACACACCCAACAAGTCGTCCAACGTCATCCGCAAGGGCATGCTGGCCACCGATGTATTCGGCAACGAGGGTGCTTTGGCGAAGTGTTGCAGGCCCATTTGGTCACGCACGCGCAGAAAAGCCGCTGCTTCTTTGAATTGCTGATATTCGCGCAGCTGTCTCACCAGATCGACGCTTTCGTCGGGTTCACTCGCACTCGTGGGCGTCTGGGGGAGGATTGCCCGAGACTTCATCACCAACAACCGCGACGCGACAAACACAAATGACGACATCTGACCAGCGTTGCGATCCGTCATTGCCCTGACATAGCGCAGATATTGATCTGCGACATGGGCCAGTGCAATCGTGGTAATGTCCAATTCGGCACGTTCAATCAGGTGCAACAGCAAATCCAGGGGACCCTCGAACTGGTCGAGTCGTATTGTATAGATGTCGTGTGCATCAATTAACACTGGTCATCCGCCTCTTCAAACAACGCGATGCGCGCATCGGCGCCACCATGGGCAAGCACTGCCAGTAATGCGCAGACATCTGCCCGTGCGCCACCTGCGCTGGCCATTGCGACACTGCGCTGTTCGTGCGTCATACTCCGGCGGAGTGGTTCACACCGCGGGAGGAGCCAATCGCGGAGAGCCGGGAGCGGGCGCAGGAGCACGTTGAACCCATACCACCACAATGATAACGCACGCCCGTCATCACCGACTTTGCCGATATCATGCAACAACGCCAGCGCCAAGACCGACGCATCGGTCACACCGAACCGCCCCAGGACGAGGGCCACATCCATACAGTGGCGCTGGTCATAGGGCGGCATGCGCACGAATAATGCATATTCAGCAGGTGTGAGCGTCTGTTGCGCATACACATGCTCGTCTGCGCTGAGTCGACCGGTGAGTGCACGCCAGAGTTGCCAAAGACGGTAGCCGACGCGTGTCATCGGGCGCATCCGAGCATAGTACTCATTCGAGGAAGCCCCGGAGTTTTTTGCCGCGATGGGGATGTCGCAACTTGCGCAACGCGACCGCCTCGATTTGGCGGATGCGTTCACGGGTAATGCCGAACTTGTCGCCCACTTCCTCCAGCGTACGGTACTGACCATCACTCAAGCCATAGCGCAATTGAATAATCAGTCGTTCGCGTTCGGGCAGCGACATCAGCACTTCTTCGAGTTCGCGGCGCAACATCAGACTGCTGGCGGCCTCGGCGGGCCCGGCAATGCGCTCATCTTCAATGAAGTCACCCATGCGGCCTTCACCCTCTTGGCCGACCGGCATTTCGAGCGACATCGGCTGCAACGAAGCCTCGAGCGTGCGGCGCACTTTGGCAGGGGTGAGTTCCATTTCTTGGGCTATTTCTTCGGGGGTAGGCTCGCGTTGCAACTGCTGTTGGAGCTTATGCGCAGTCCGCTTTACCTGGCTGATTGCCTCACCCATATGCACGGGGAGTCGGATGGTACGGCTCTGATCAGCAATTGCCCGCGTAATCGCTTGTCGTATCCACCAGGTAGCATAGGTCGAAAACTTGTTGCCCTTGGTGTAATCGAATTTTTCGACTGCCTTCATCAACCCAATGTTACCTTCTTGGACGAGGTCCATCATCGTCAATCCGTACGATGTGTACTTTTTGGCTATCGACACCACCAAGCGCAGATTTGCTTGGATCAGGTCTTGGCGTGCTTGGTCTGCATCTGCCACCACACGATCGAGCGGTGTGCGACGCACCAAACCATCATCGGTACCCTCGATGCGTTCGAGATACAACGTGACGACCCGTTCAGAAGCATCCTGCCACAGATGTTCGTGCCGCAACAAATCCGCAGGCGCTGGATGTGTCCCAATATAGAAGCAGGCAATTTCGGCAATGCAGCGTTCGAGGTCTGCTTCGATATCGTGGCGCAACTCTGCACCCACAAGGCCCGAAATCAAGCGCCATGTCTCGCGTTCATGGGATTTGTACGTGCGCAGCACCCGTTGCTCTTTGATGGTTTTGTAGGCCCGATGCACCAGATCGTGATGAATTGCCAGCCAATCGAGCACCACAGGCTCTACGGCACGACGACGGTGCATCTCTTCAGCGCCCTGCTCTGTCGACCGCGCCGGGGTATCATCATGCAGGAGGGCATGCAACAGCGTCACGGCACTACGCATATCCCACGGTGCGTCAGGAGCATCGAGCAGCGCATCAATCGGCACTGCATCCCGGTACGTCGACTCGCACAGCGTATACATCCAGCCATGCAACAGCACTGCACGTTGCACGACCGCACGTGCACGCGCAAAGCTCAACGGCAACACCAGCCGTTGCGAACGCACACGAATGGCTTTGCCGCCCATCTCTATCCGGTGAGCCAACATGACTTCGTCTGCAGCACGCAACAATCGTACCTTGCCGATTTCTTGCAGGTACATGCGCACAGGGTCATCGAGAGAAATATCTGCTAACTGCGTGGCAGCAACTTCTTCGTCGTCAGTC
This sequence comes from Roseiflexaceae bacterium, assembly GCA_947462525.1. GTDB lineage: Bacteria > Chloroflexota > Chloroflexia > Chloroflexales > Roseiflexaceae > UBA965. The sequence goes on from CANHPK010000012.1 coordinate 5,471, forward strand.
TCGGGGGCTTCTTCACGCTCCTGCGCGACAACGACGGCGTCGAGTTCGTACGGATACGATTCTGGTACGACGATACTGGCGATGCTTTGTTCGCCCGAATCGCTCACATAATCAGCACCTTGCATGGTATTCATCCTTGGTACTTCAACCCGCGGCACAACGACAATGCTGCTACGATGCCCTCATCAGCGACCGATGAGGTGTGACGAACGATGACGCATCACCCGCATACAACTGACTCCCGACGCGTGTATGCGACGATGGTACTGAGTGATGACGAGGACGAACATATCTACGCAAAATATCTGCGAAGTCCATGCAATCCCTCTGGTACTATAGCATTAGCGATGCGACAACGTCAATATGGTCAGGAAGAGAACAATTCAATGCTGACATTTAGCTCCCGAGTAGCAGAAGCAATCGACGCCAAGAACAGTCTGTTGTGCGTCGGGCTCGACCCAGACACACAACGGATTCCAGCGCACCTGCGTGCGCATCCCGATGCGGTATATCGGTTCTGTCACGATATCATTGCAGCCACGCATGATCTCGTGGCCGCATTCAAGCCCAATATTGCCTTCTTCGAGGCGCTCGGTGCGGGCGGAGTCGAAGTCCTGGCACGGGTCATGGCACTGTCACCGAGCACCCTCTGGATCCTCGATGCCAAACGCGGCGACATCGGCAACACCGCAGCCGCCTACGCCACAGCCGCGTTCGACTACCTCAAAGCAGATGCAATTACTCTCAACCCGTACCTTGGTGGAGACAGCCTCGAGCCGTTTCTGTCCCGTGCGGAGCGCGGCTCTTTTCTGCTCTGCCGCACCTCAAATCCAGGCAGTACTGATCTCCAAGAACTCGTCCTCGCCGACGGTCGACCACTCTATATGGCGGTCGCCCAGCTCGCCCAACAGCAGTGGAACAGCAATAGCAACGTCGGACTCGTCGTCGGCGCCACCCAACCCGCTGCCCTGATCGACGTACGCGCAACGTGCCCCGATTTGCCGATTCTCTTGCCGGGCGTCGGTGCCCAAGGCGGCGATCTGGCCACAGCGGTCAACGCCGGTGTCGATCGCCATGGTCGCGGTCTGCTGGTGAACGTATCGCGGAGTGTGCTCTATGCGGCCAACGATCACTCGTTCGCTGACGCAGCCCGCGCCGAAGCGCTACGTACCCGCGATGCCATCAACGCAGCACGGCGAGCATAACGCTACCAACCCCAACAAAAACCGCCTGGCGCAGCTGCACCAGGCGGTTGTGCTTTGTCCAGCGTGCGCTATGGTTGAATATCGCCGCTGATTTCTTGCGAACGAGCGACAAACCAGTGCGTCAGGTTGCGGAACCGTGAATCACGGCCAAACAACAGATTAATCATCCCCGGCATGTCGCGGCGCTGCGTCAACGCCGTGCCACCCAAGTCACTGACCGTCGCGTAGACTTCCAGCGGCTGGTACATGATGATGCTCGGCGCAATGTCGATCCAGTGCTGTTGGAAGTCGTAATACAACTGCGTGCGGAGTTCTTGATCGACTTGGACACGTGCCAAAGACAGTGCGTCGTCGACGAGTTGGTCCTGCAGCCCCGCATAATTACGGCCGATGGTGACCTGGCTCGAATGCCACAATTCATAGACATCTGGGTCAGGTCCGAGTCGCTGCCAGCCGTGCAAGGCCATGTCGAATTCGCCGACTTCGAGGCGCTGACGCAGGGTATCTGCATCCAACACCGTCACCGTTACCGCAATCCCCACGGCCCCGAGTTGGACTGCAATATCGTCGGCAACCAGTTTGCGATCGGCGGCACCGTCGACCAAGAGTTCAAAGGCAAGCGGGCGCCCGTCGCGACTGCGGAACCCATCCTCGCCCACGATATACCCCAGTGTGTCCAACCCCTGCGCCGCGCGTTCTTTGCTGGGAATGTACCACACCGCATCGGGGTTGTATGCCCACCATCCGGGGAGAATAGGCGTGTCGATTCGCGTCGCACGATCAGCCAACAAGCGACGAATCATATCTTCGCGATCGATTGCTTGGGCGATTTGGCGGCGAAAAATAACGTCGTCGAATGGTGCGTTCCGCAAGTTAAACGACAATACCGTGTACGAGTCGATGTTTGCCGCCCGGCGCACCACGCCGCGTGGTGTTTGATACGCACCTAACGCACCCGTGCCCACAAACGCCAATCCGCTGACTTCGCCCCGGGTCAACGCCGCAAACGCGAGTGACTCGTCTTGGTAGAATCGCAGGGTAATCGTGTCGATCAACGGTCGATCCAAGTAGTAATCGCGATTCGACGCCAAAGCGATTGCATCGGCATTGATATCCGTGATTCGATATGGACCTGTTCCGACCGGCTTTTGACTAAAGGCCGAATTGGCCCACTGCTCGGGCGGCGTATCAGCCAACAAATGTGCCGGCACAATCGGTACGGTCGCATATTTGAGGAACGGAGCAAACGGCGCCTGCAGTTTGCACCGAATGCTCATATCGCCGGCACGCTCGACCAACACTGTGCGCCATACGGTCGCCAAACTGGGCGACCCCGTAAACGCAGGCCCCTGCACCGAGCGCAACGTGAACAACACATCCTCGACCCCAAAAGCCTCGCCGTCATGCCATTTGACATCTGGCCGCAACGTGAAGGTATAGACCATACCGCTGGGATCGATTTCCCATTTTTCGGCGAGGGCAGGCTCGAAGCTCCCGTCCAACCCAACCCGTACCAACCCGTCGAAAATCACGGCATGCACGTCGGCAGCCGCCAAATCCGTCGTTGTGTCGCTCACCAATGGATTGAGTGTCGTTGGGATCCCCGGGATGCCCTCAATAAATGCACCGCCCTCGATGGGGCGCGACACCGCTGCGCGTGTCACCGCGACATACGCCATGAGCCCGAGCACCAGCATCGAGCTAATCACCGTGATGACAATTTGCAGTCGGATGCGCCGTGACATCGCTTAGCCTACCAAAGCATCAGACCAGCGGCTGGTGTCGCCGTGGTCCCAAAGATGGGCAGACTGGCAATCACTGCAACAATCAAAAACAACACGCCAAGCACAATGGTCAATTGGAAAATCGTTTTCTCCAACCCACGCTTGGTCTTGTAAATGGACGATGCATCGTTCGACTGCAATCCCGCGTTACGACCCTGCAAAACGACCAAGAACGTCAATGCCGAACCCAATGCAATCAATGCGATGGAAAGTGCCAGTTCCATGTAAATGTACCTTCTGTCAATACGTCGACACACAACGAAATATACGATAGAGTATAGCATACCAAGGCGCTGTCTGCCATCAGGTCAGTCAAGGCATCAGCACGCCAGAATTCCTCTCCTATGACCCGTCGATTTGCTACAGAGGATCTCACTATGCCGTCGCGACCCATCGCCAATGCCCCGTGCTCGTGGGGCACACTCGAATTCGCAGATCTCAGCGGTACCCGCATCGAATACACCCAAATGCTCGACGAACTGGTCGCGACCGGATACACGGGCACCGAACTCGGTGATTGGGGCTTCATGCCCACCGAGCCCTCCGCCCTCGCGGCAGAACTCCAGCGCCGCAATCTGACCCTCATCGGCGCATTCGTCCCCGTCGACCTGCGTGGCGATGCCGCCACGGTTGCACCTGCCATCGAACACGCCTGCCGCACGGGGACACTCCTCGCCATCGCCGCCGACATCATCGGACAAGCGCATCGCCCCCTGGTCATCTTGGCCGACACCAACGGCACCGACCCCATCCGCACCGCCAATGCGGGTCGCATCACCGGACGTACCCCGTCTGGCGTCATCGTCCACGCGGCCAAGGTCGCCAGTCAGGCTGCCCGCGCAATCCACGCAGCCAGCGGCTTGCAGAGTGCGTTCCACCATCACTGCGCAGGTATCATCGAGACGCCAGACGAAGTGCAACGGTTTCTCCATCACCTCGACACCAACCTGCTCGGGCTCGTCTTCGATACCGGCCACATGCTGTATGGCTCGGGCAACAATGATACCGACATCGTCGCGCTCCTCCACGCTTTCGCACCACATATCCGTCTCGTCCACTTCAAAGACTGTCACCCCCGCGTCGCCGACACCATGCGTAGCACCAAAGGCGACTATTTTGCCGCACTCCAAGCGGGGATATTTTGTGAACTCGGCCAAGGTGCGATACAATTCGATGCTATCAATGCAGCCCTCGATACTATTGGCTATACCGGCTGGGTCGTCGTCGAACAAGACGTCCTCCCCGGCATGGGTGCCCCGCGTGACAGTGCTGCGCGCAACCGTGCCTTCCTCCGCACCATCGGCATCTAGCCATAAAGGAACCCCATGCATCAGTTGACGTTCTGTTCTGCCAATCTGCGCAACGCCAATGCCAATGACGGCGCAGATGCATGGTCGCAGCGCCATGCGTTTTTGGCCGAGACGCTCCAAGTGCTCGCTGCCGACATCGTCGGCGTCCAAGAATGCATGGACGTCCAACGCCAATGGCTCGGCACCTCCTTCCCCGAGCACACCATCACCAGCGGGTTGCCGTACGGCAACCACGCCCCGTACGAATACGCCGCCATCGCCTGGCGGACCTCGCTCTTTCATCTGCAGTCCACAGGCGCATTTCACCTCAGTCTGACGCCCCGCGTCCCGTCACGCTCGTGGGACACCTCGTGGATGCGCGTAGCCAATTATGTCGTGCTGCGCCATCGTCTGACTGGCCAAGACATCTGCGTCTGCAACACCCACCTCGACCACATCGGTGCCCAGTCACGCCTCGCCTCGATCGACGTCATCACCCAGCAGCTTGCCCATCTGGCCCACCTGCCCACCATCGTGATGGGCGATTTCAACACACCGCCCGACAGCCCCGTGCACGCCAAAGCCTGCGCCGCCGGGTTCGTCGACAGCTGGCAAGCAGCCGGGCACCGCGACGGCACGGGTGTGATGACCTTCCATGGCTTCCGCGGTGTTGCCTGGCCCAGCATCTCGGGCGAGCGCGACGACGCCCGCATCGACTGGATCCTGCTCCGCGACCCCGATCGTCGCCTCGCAGGTACCTCCGCACACATCATCACCTTGCAGTCCCCCGCAGGCCGGTTCCCCAGCGATCACTATCCGGTAGTCGCCAAATATCGCCTCACATCCTAGCGTGTTGCCACACAAAAACACCCCCCGCGTGTGCGACACGCGGGGGGTGGTTGTTTTCGTTTATCGTTTGATAATCTCGAGCATTTCCTTCACATCGACGACCTTCACGCGCGGCCGTTGTTGGGCTGCACCACGGCTCGTCTCGTGGACATCGAGTGTTTGCCAGTCTGCATACGTGACCACCTGGGCACTCCGCGAGTGGAGCATCGTCGCCACCGCAGCACCGTCCCGATATGTGTCGGGGATGCCCTGCAGCGATTCCCAGTCGGCCTTCATGCTGGTCACGGTCGCCACCGAATCGGGCTTGTTGGTGCCGATGATGCCCGACGGTCCACGTTTGGCCCAACCCACCACATACGTCCGTTCGATGGGCGTCCGGTTGGCACTATCAATCACCCGACCGTCCACATTCGGGATCAGCCCGCGCTTCTCGTCGAACGGCACTCCCGGCAAGGCCACGCTCCGATACCCGACCGAGCGCAATACCATACCGCAGCTGATGGTGCGCGTCGCACCGGTCCCCTCGGCTTTGACATTGCCGTTACCGTCGTCGACGAGCTGATTGCGCTCCAGCACCACCCCGGTCACGTGGCCGTTCTGACCCACGATCTCGATCGGTGACCAGAGGAACTGCATGTGGATGCTCTTGGCAGCGCCACGCAAGCCCCGTGCCAGATACCCCTGCATCACGTCGTGATTGCGTCCCGCCACTTTGTTTTCGGCGAGCTGGGCGGCACTGACCGGGTCGAGCGCAAAATCCTCCGCATCCAGCATCACATCGACACCGTCGAGTTCGCCGAATTCCTTCAGCTCGGGCGTCGTGAAGGCCGCCTGCACCGGCCCACGCCGACCAACGACAACCACCTGCGTCACCGTCGAGGCACGCAACCCCGCGATTGCGTGATCGGCCATGTCGGTCGTCGCCAACGCGTCCACCGGCGCAACCAACGCCCGCGTCACATCCATTGCCACGTTGCCGTTGCCGATCACCACCACGCGCTGGTGCGCATCGAGGTTGAACTGGCTGTTGCGATAGTACGGGTGGCCGTTGTACCAGCCCACAAAGCTGGTCGCCGGCGCACTGCCAATCAAATCTTCGCCCGGGATGCCCATCTTGCGGTCGGATTGCGCCCCGACCGCATAGATAATCTGGTCATAGTAGGTCAGCAGTTCGTCGTGCGAGATGTCCGTCCCCATCGACACATTCCCAAAATAACGCACCCGTGGGTCGGCCAACAATTTGTCATAGATGCGCGTCACGCCTTTGATTGACTGGTGATCAGGCGCAACGCCCGAACGCACCAATCCAAACGGTGTGGGCAAGCGTTCAATGATGTCGACCCGCACCTGCGCATCGTTTTTGAGGAGCGCCTCTACCGCATAAAATCCCGCCGGGCCAGCACCGATGACGGCGACCCACAGCGGGCGTTGTTCTGTACCGAGTGTTGTCATGTGTGCTCCTCTCCCTCCAGAGACTCCCACCAGCGCCGTTCCGTTCCATCAGACCGGCGGCCACGGATAACTCCACTCCGACGTGGGTTGTGGATATTTGCCTTTGGCCACCAAACGGTCAATCCGTCGCTGCAATGCGACCAATTCCTCGGCGCTGAGCATCTGTTCGAGCAACTTCAACGGACCTTCACGCAGCGTCAAGCGCTGCTGCAAAAAGACAATATCGTTCATCAACGGCGCTGGCACCGGCGACCCAGCCAAATCCCACAGCACCGTACGCAATTTGTTCTCGTGGTGGAACGTCACCCCGTGGTCAATCGCCCACAGCCGCCCGTCCGCACCCTTCAAGCAGTGACCACTCTTGCGGTCCGCGTTATTGATGATGACATCGAACGCTGCCAAGAGCGGCAAATAGTGCTCGTAGCCGCCTTCTTTTTGCATGGTAAACCAATGCTCTTGTTCGTCGTTTTCGATGAACAACTGGACCGATCCGAGCCCGTACGGGCCATCCCGCAGCACCGTCGGCGGCACCAGGTTCCACCCCAAATCATTGCTCACCACAAAGGCTGCCGCCTCGCGTTGGCACAATGTCCCACGGGTAAAGTCCCACAGTGGCCGTTCGCCACGTTGTGGCTTGTAGATGACCAATCCCTGCGTCTCTTGGTACGTCGCCAAACACAGAATGGTCGCGTTGCTGCTCCACGGCATCGAGGTCTGCGGCGTCAGTTCGGCATACGTCAAAAATGCCAATAGCTCGTTGACGCTGGCAGCCGGGCGTTCATTGCTCATTGTTCCACCCCATCAGCACGTCGGGCTAGTTCATCTGCGGACAAAAGTGCCCGTCTGGGTCTTTGGGACGTCCACAATTGCCGCACACCGCACGCCCACCGTTGAGCACCGCGGTGATATGCTGGCTCAGCCCGCGCACCTGCTCCCGCGGGATGCTGATGCGCGCCGACGGCGTATCATCCTCCTCCTCGTCCTCGCTCATGCCCTGCATAATCAACACGCAGGTGTCGTGCTCGGCGTCGTACCCCAAGCCCATCTGCACCACGCGGAACACCGGCTCCAACGGCTCGAGCAACCCCATATCGCGTATCAACACCGCATCATCACTCGTCGACACCAACGGATTATTGCTCACAATGTCGTCGTGCAAGCGATCAAACGCCTGTCCGAGCGCGCGGACTTGCTCTTTTTCGACGGTGAACGTCAATATCTCGCGCCCTTTGCGCGCTTGGATATAAAATGTCCGCTGGCCCGGTTTGCCGACCGTCCCCACCGTCAAATGCCCGGCAGGGTCAAATTCATAGGTGTAGTTCATGGATTCGTCGCTTCTCCTGCTGCAGTCTCCGCGACAGGTGGCTCGGGTGGTTTGGGGATCACATGTGCCAACGTCCCCATTTCGTTGAATGCCAGCAACCGCGGTCCCATCGGCGTAAACCGAAAGGCCGTCACCGAGCACGTCCCGATTTCGAGCCGTTGGAACAAGTCCATGTGCATACCGATGTAATACGCACAGGCGAGCTTTATCAGATCTGCATGCGACACAACTGCAATCACATCGTGCTCGCCGTGCTGCGCCCGCAAGCCTTCCAGCGTCCGCACCATGCGCATCTGCGACTCACCCAGCGTTTCGCCACCGGGGAACCGCGTACCGCTCGGGTAGTACTGCACGCCCGGCCAGCGTTTGTCTTCGTA
>CANHPK010000013.1 GCA_947462525.1 Roseiflexaceae bacterium
AGTGTCATCCCCATCATCGGGAAGCTCTTCGGCCGTGGTGCGTATCCGCTGGGCGGCAATCGCGATACCGTCAATATGGGTGATGTCCAGGTCAACCCAGACGGCAGTCGCGTGACGACCACACCATCCTATCGATTTATCGCAGATCCCAGCGACTGGGAACGCTCCAAAAGCATCCATCCGGGTGGGCAGTCTGGGCATCCGCTCAGCAGTCACTACAGCGACTTCATCCGCGCATGGCTCAATGTCGAATACCACCCCATGCCGTGGGCGCGCCTGGCCGTCGAGGAAGTCTGCCAAGAATCCTTGACCCTCAGCCCGCGTTGATCCCCAATACGCAAACCGCCGGCACGCCTGATGGCGTGCCGGCGGTTTCTTGTGGTCTACAACGCCGCTACGATGCCTTTGAGCAATCCGCCGAAGCGCGGACGTGCCACATCGCCGGCCTCCATGACTTCTTCGTGGTTTGCCGGGCTACCATCGGGCAACGCCTGATTGGTCACCAACGAAATTGCCAACACCTGCATCCCTGCATGTGCCGCGACAATCACCTCCGGGGCGGTCGACATACCGACGACGTCCGCGCCGAGGCGCTGACACATACGCAGCTCTGCACCGGTCTCGAATGATGGCCCTGCCACCATAATGTAGACCCCTTCACGCAGGGTGACACCCTGTGCCACAGCAACCTGTTGCGCCAACACACGTAGTTCTGGGGTGTACGCATGGAGCATCGGTGGGAATCGTACGCCCAAGCGGTCATCGTTTGCGCCGCGCAATGGATTATGACCAGCAAGACCAGGCATAAAAATATGATCGGTGATGCACATCAACTCACCAACCGGCCAATCTGCACGCAATCCCCCGGCAGCATTGGTCGCAATCAGCGTCGTACAGCCGAGCGCATGCATCACACGCACCGGCAACGTGACTTGATGCATGTCGTATCCTTCGTAGAAGTGGAATCGGCCACGCATCACGACAACCGGTGTACCGCCCAACAGGCCTATCGCCAGTTCGCCCCGGTGCCCATACACGGTCGACCGTGGGAAGCCAGGGATTGCCTCATACGGGATCACCGTTGCATCCTGCAGCTCGTCAGCCAACGACCCGAGTCCTGACCCCAGAATCACCCCCACCCGCGGTACCAACGCACACTTGCTCCGGATGGTCGCAACAGCCTGTTGCACTTCTTCGAACGTATGGGCCATGATTATTTTCCTTCTCCGGTGAGTTGGGCTCGTTTTGCTGCTGCTTCGTCTGCAGTCAAAATCCCTTTGCGTTGGAGCGCATCGATTTGCGCCAGAATCTCGTGCTGTTCGTCGGCGACCGTCGGCTCAATGGTCAACGGATTGGTCGGTGTTTTGTTTTCTTCGGTAGGGATAGGTGCAGTATCACGCTTTGTGCCGACGCGGGCATCGTCGATGACAGTACGGAGTTTCAACGGGCTTTGGATTTGGATAAATCGCAATGCGCTCGCGTCCGAATCACCGGTGACCGACACGTCGCCGTAGTTGAACATTCGTCCGAACAACGACTGCGTGATGACCACTTCACTCAGTTGATTGAGGGCAATGTCTGCCACCCGTCGTGTCAAGATGCCTTCGCGCCGTATCAAACGACGATTTGTGACAATGACCTGTGTGTAATACCACGCCAGATAGTCACGGATTGCCCGCACAATCATTACCAGCGCCAACACCGACAGGATTCCATACACACTCCACTGTTGCCATTCTTGGGTAATGTTGTACAGTTTAAATACTGCGGATGCAAAATAGGCGGCGACGGCAATAAACACCAAAAAAACGACTTCGGTCGTGATCGACCCAATCATTGCCATGGTGTGTGTTCGGTAGGTCCCATATATGATTTCGTGATCATCGATGATTGACTGTTTGCTTCCCATATCACTCTCCTTCGCAGCATGCGACGATTCGATGTCGCATGCACATTATACGTCATGCCCCTTATGACAAATCTTGACGGCGTACGTCATCGAGGAACGCGGCGCTCCGGATGGCACGTTCGCTCTGTCGCATCACCCAGCGCCGCAGTATCTGGTACACCATTGCATGGACATCTGCAGGCACGGTATATCCCACCACCGTAGCGAGTGGCTCACGCTGCACAATGCGGAGCACCTTAAACACCGAAAGTGACACGCGCATCGCCTGGATATCGCTCCGTGCACAATCAGCACACAGCATCCCACCTTGCACAAAGCTCCACAACTGTGCGGTGCTATCGAGCGTCTGCCCACACACTGCACACTCCGTCAACTGCGGCCGATAGCCCACCGCATCACACAGTTGCATCGTGTACCAATGCAGCACCATGTCGACCGTCTGCACCGTACACAGCGCCCTGAGCGTCTCGAGACACAACGTGTATGTTTGCGCTGCCGCATCTTCGTCTGCGAGGAGCATATCGGTCAGTTCGGCGACATAATATCCGGCTGCCATGCGCACCAATTCCAGTTGCAGGGTATCGAATCGTTCAATGGCGATGCTCTGTGTCAACACATCCCGTTGCTTCCCGACAGCAAGCTGTAATTGACAGTGACTCAATAATTCGAGGTGGCCAGACAATTTACTTGCTGTTTTGCGGACGCCCCGGGCGGTTGCTTGAATCTTGCCATTGGGCGTCAAAATCGTCACAATGCGGTCCGCCTCACCGACGTCGATGCGCTTCAGGATGATTCCCTCACAACGGTAGAGTCGTTCACCCATGACGCTGCTCGCTCTGCCGCATGAGTCCTATTTTGTGCAGCAATGCGCGCGTCGCGGCTGTGTCGTGGTACGCCTGCAGTGCGTGTTCAATCAGCCGGAGTTCCACGTCACGCAGCACCGCAGTCTCTGTGCCTTCCTCATTGAGTGCATAGCCCGCCTGGCGAAGGTTTTTGATCAGACGCTCGCGCTCCGCCACGGGGACGACATAGGTCGTTTCGTTCAATCGACGGCCTTCACGCACCCCGACGCGCCGATCGTGGATGAGATCATCCATTGCCGAAGCGGTCTGCGTTTTGAGCAGACACCCCTCGGCGATAGACACAACCGCTACCGAACCGGCCCACAACGCCAATTGCTGATGGACTGTGCGCGCAACCGGTCCGCCAGTGAGTCGGCCAATGACGTCGACAATTGTGTCCACTGACATCCCGCGCGCAACGGCACGTTGCACCAGTTCGGGACTCATGATCCACGTCACTGCGTCTTGTTGCGCAGCGAGCCATTCCAGCTGGTAGCGTGACCAGATATACCGCTGGTCATGCAGGACAAACGAAAAATCTGATTCAAATATGACAGGTCCAGATTCGTTTATGTTTTCAATATGCGTCAAACCAGAAATCCACGCACCAAACGATGTACGGCGTATGTGGACCCCATCTGCACTCCACTCCACGCATCCCAACCAAAGCAACGGCCCGGTCAGGTTCAGTCGCAGGACCGCACCGTCTTGGGCATCCCAGTGATCTGGCCATCCGACCGGAGGCACCCATCTCCGTTGTAGTGACACAGGTCGGACAATATCGGGCCAATGGAGGCGGACCGCAGCGCACACGTCTTCCATGTCGATCCAGGTATCCGGGATGTGCGGCAACAACGCATACGCCATGCTCCGCCGTGCGGCACGCATGTCTACCCCACGAGTCCGCCGATCTGGTGCGAGGAGCCAATCGTCCCAGGCTGCCAACAACCAGCCCCGCAGCAGTTCTTGCATACGTAGATGCGGCTGGGTACGGAGCCAGTCTTCCATTGACGGCCCTATTTCGAGCCCGTGCACACCCATCTGCAATGCCCGACCAGCCAAACAGACCGCGACCAACCAGCGCACCATCGCCTCATCGCAACCGTATTGGTGCACCAGCTGAAGGACCCGTTGCGGGAGCTTTGATCCACGGCCCAGCACGACGCCTCCGCCGCGGACAAGCAGCGCCAAACGCACCAAGAGGTCGTCGAGTGCAAGCCCAGGCGCAGCGATAACATCGGGGACATCCTGCGGCGCAAAGAGTGGCGGCGCGGGGAGCAAGTCACGTTCGACATCGGCTAAGACCGCCCAATCCAATCCACCATCACGACGCGGTACTGGCCAGAGTAGCCCTGTGAGAAAAGCCGTCTCGAGTGGACTATGCGGTGTATAGATTGTCAAAAATGCACGCGGCGAGAGCGCCCCAAGATTGGTTCGCAACGGGCCAGCGACGGCACCAACATACACCGCAGGCATCCGCCCACCGGCGCGGCGTACACGCTGGATTAACGCCTGCGTGTGCAGTGATTGCTTCGCATACAGCCGCTGCCACACCCCGGGTTGCCCGAGGTCTTGTGCCAGCGTGTCGACGTGGACGCCATGGAGCTGCGCAAGGAGCTCACGATCGCTGAGCGACAGGGATTCGTACGCTTCTCTCCACGTGGGCACGCTCATGACGATGACACCGCATCGAGCAGTGTGCGCACATGTGGGATGGTGCGCCACGGCGGATCCAAATCATCCGGGTAATGCATATGTGGATGTTGCACCCATACTGCACGCATCCCAACGGCGTGCGCACCACGTATATCGGCATCTGGGTTGTCACCAACCATGATTGCATCCTCGGCGCGCACCGCGAGTGCATCCAACATCGCCGAAAAAATGCGCGGATCAGGTTTGTCGTAGCCGAACTCCCCCGATACAATCATCGTCGGGAACCAACGTGCCAATTGAAATTGCTCGATCTTGGCCCGTTGCGTCCAACTCGGCCCATTCGTAATCAAGCCCAAACGCGCGGTCTGCGACAACGCGGACAACATGTCTGCAACGCCTGCGTCGAGCTCCAAATCGGTGAACCACGTGCGTTGACTCACTGCCACGAGTTCCTCGCGGAGGGCAGCATCGTCGACGCCTGCATCCATCAGAAATGTCTGCATATCACGGAAGAATATCCGTTGCTGCACCGCCCGCTCCAGCACCGGAGTAACTGCATGGTCCGGCAATGCGTCCAGCCACGATGCCCATGCACGGCGCAGATGGCGCGCACGATGGCGGCTCAAATCGTAAAGTGTATCGTCCAAATCAAATATGTACGCCTGCATGATGCCTCATCGTGACAGTCTGCCACCTTGCTCGTATAATACCATGCAGTCATTTATTGATTGGATTCATCAATGCATCCGTTCGATCTCCCGCAACTCATCGCTCTTGTCACCGAATGCGGCAATTATGCACGCGATCAACGCGATGCACTCGCAATTACCCGCAAAAACGACGGTTCTATCGTCACCCAAGTCGATCAGTACGTCGAACAACGCATCGTTTCGTATTTGCGTGACACCTACCCCACCTACGCCATCCTCGGCGAAGAGGGCACGCACTATGCGTTCGAATCCAATGCCCTCCCCGAATACACGTGGGTCATCGACCCCATTGACGGCACATCGGCCTATGCGGGCAGACTCACCGGATGGTGCGTCGGCGTAGGATTGCTCGCCCGCGGCGTCCCGATTGCAGGTGTTGTCTACTCACCGATGAACAACGAATGCTACGTCGCAACCCCCGAAGGTCATGCATATCGCAACAATGTATTGCTCACCGCAGTCAATGCAACCGAAAAGCAACTCGATGATTGGATGTCCATCCCATCCGACACCCATCGCAAATACGACATCCAGTACCCTGGGCGGGTCCGCACGACCGGTGCTACTATACTTTCGCTCTGTTACACCGCTGCCAATATGTCCTCCGCTGCCCTTGTGGGCGGTTGCAAAGCTTGGGACATCGCACCTGCACTCGCCCTGTTGCGCTACACCGGTTGCGAGCTCTGGGACCTGAACGGCACAGTCATCGACATCGCTGCACTCCTCAGCCCCACTGCTACGAGCCCGACCATGCTCTGTGCCCCACGTGACGAGTACGATCGCTACCGGCAATACATCCATGTGCGCACGACGCGCTAACACTTCACATGTCTTTCATGGCTTTTCGTATGCGAAAGCCAAAGGCGCATAGGAACGGACGAGCTCGGAGAGGATCCTCCCCCCGCACAGGCAATGCACAGCATTCGTGCGGGGTCGACATCCTGAGCAACAGGGTTCGCATTGTCTGCGCTCTCACTGCCCAAACACGTCCGTAGTGATGCGTGTTGCGTGATGGGCGGCTGGCATCGGTACACACCTGGTGTGCACGTGGTATTGCCCGCACACCAGCGGAGTTACCATTCTGAGAGCACGTGTGTGTTGTTCGACTCGACACACAGGTATACAGCAGGACTGCGGTGCTCTCCAATCGACCAAAACAAAATGCCCTCTGCTCGTACGAGCAGAGGGCTGTGTACACGGAGGTGATTAACGCTTCGTGTATTGTGGGCGCTTACGAGCACGTTTGAGACCGGGCTTCTTACGCTCTTTCTCACGTGGGTCACGGGTCAACAGACCAGCGGCCTTCAATGCCGGGCGCAGAGCCACGTCAAGGTCGAGCAATGCACGGGCGATACCGTGACGAATTGCGCTTGCCTGACCCGAAACGCCGCCGCCGAACACCTTGGCCATCACATTGAACGAACCGACGTTCCCCGTTGCCACGAATGGCCGAGCAATTTCGGTTGCGAACAACTCACGGTGACCGAAGTAATCCTTCGGAGCTTTCCCATTGACAACAATTTCACCGTTGCCACGGTACAAACGCACTCGGGCTACAGCCGTTTTGCGTCGTCCCGTGCCTTGGTAGTAGTTCTTCTCAGCCATGTTAACCCTCTCGTCGTTGTACTAACCGCGGACCTTCGGCTCGAATACCTTGGGCATTTGTGCAGCGTGTGGGTGCGTGGTACCAGCGTACAAACGCAACTTGACAATCTGCTGACGGCCCAAGCGAGTCTTGGGCAACATACCTTTAACCGCAAAGCGCAGGACGCGATCGGGGTGGGTCGCCATCATCCGGCGATATGTCACTTGCTTGAAGCCACCTGGGTAGTTCGAGTGACGGTAGTACATCTTTTGATCTTGCTTTTTGCCAATCAAGCCGAGCTTCTCGACATTGATGACCACCACAAAATCGCCACCATCGATATTCGGACTAAAGGTCGGCTTGTGCTTCCCGCGCAACAACGTTGCAATTTGGGTGGCCAAACGACCGACGGTTTGACCTTCTGCATCGATGACATACCACTCGCGTGATACTTCTGATGCTTTCTGCGAATAGGTTTTCATTCCCGTTATTCCTTACCTACAGCGTTATTCCAAGGGTCGGAGCGCCGACCGTGGATACGTGACCGATACGAGTGTGAGGCCGTGAGCCGGGGCGAGATTGCCGGCCTTCTGGCGATTCCGTCCGTCCAGAATTGCTTTGAGTCCTTCTGCAGTCAGACTACCGACACCGACGAGGAGCAGGGTGCCGACTACAATGCGCACCATATTGCGCAAGAAACCACTCGCCGTGATCCGAACGACTGCCACCGAGTGACCGCCAATCAGCCTGCGCTGACATTCAACCGAAACACAGCTCCGCACCGTCGGTCCAACCGGTACACCCAATGTGAATGCCGCATAATCATGAGTCCCAACCAGAACCTGGCTTGCCTCATGCATCGCTTCGACATCGAGTGTCCGCGATACAGCCAATGCAGTACGCCGCAAAAACGGCGATGCTACTGGTGCATCATCAAGTACGTATTCGTACGTCCGATGCTCTGCCCAAAACCGCGCATGGAAGTCACGGGGAGGCTCCCATATTTGCGGAATGGACACATCAGGGGGCAACAGTGCGTTCATAGCTCTGAGTATTGTCCCGAGCGTCCGCTCGCTGGTCGTTGTAACATTACCGACTTGGCCACTTGCGTGTACACCGGCATCTGTTCGACCCGCGAGGGTGACGCGCACATGCTCAGCATGCAAACGCCACCACGACTGCTCAAGCACCCCCTGGACTGTCCGCACACCAGGCTGCAATTGCGACCCAGCAAAGTCGGTACCATCATATGCAATCTGGAACGCTATACAGCGGTCCATCTCACCCAATTTACAGAAGTTCGATGATCGCCATCTCGGCACCATCGCCTATCCGTGGTCCAAGTTTCGTGATACGGGTATAACCGCTGCTGCGATCCTTGAACTGCTCAGGCGCAAATGCGAACAGTGCACGCATTGCGTCTTTGCTTGCCAACCGTGACAATGCCATACGGCGATTGTGGGGGTTGTCGATACGCCCCAAGGTAATCAAGCTTTCGATATATGGCTGGATTGCCTTGCACTTGGTGATGGTCGTCTTGATCTTGCGGTGCTCGATGAGTGAAATCATCAGACCGCGGTAGAGTGCTTCGCGCTGCTCTTTGTCACGACCTAACTTGTAGCCTTCACGACGATGTCGCATGGTAGCCCCTCATAACTTCACGTGTCACTCTGACGAGTGTCCGTCTGCCATTCCGCTGCATGCTCCCACACAACGGATTCTTGTCTTTATTCGACCTCGACGTCTGCAGTGGCTTCCGCACTACTGCTCCACTTACCGCCCGGATCGTAATTGTGCTTGAGGCACTTTTCGCGAACCTTATCCTTGATTTCGTCGAGTGACTTTTCACCAAGGTTGCGGACTGCCTTGAGTTGCTTCTCGTCCATCTGCAGGATCTGCCCGATGCTCGTGATATCTGCACGGCGCAAACAGTTATGCGTGCGCGTCGTGAGCTCGAGTGCATCGACCGACATCTCCATAATCGTGCTCGGGATAGCGTTGCTGTCTACGACAGCAGCAATACCTTCGCGTTCCACGTCATCTTCGATGTCGTGACGACTGAATTCCGAGATGATCTTGTTGTATTGTACCAACACCTGCGCAGAATGAATAAGCGCGTCACCCGGCTTGATAGTGCCGTCTGTGAAAATCTCGATAATCAACCGGTCATAGTTTGTCGCCTGGCCAACACGTGTGTTCTCGACAACGTAATTGACCTTCGGAACAGGTGTATAAATCGCGTCGATGGGGATTTCACCTATCGCTGCAATCTCTCCCATTTCGGCAGGGACATACCCACGGCCCTTGTCGACAGTAAACTCGATTTCGATGCGGCTTTCGTTGCCATCCAACGTACAAATATAGTGATCTGGGTTGACCAGCTCAACATTACTTGGGACGTCGATGTGACGAGCCAACACCGGACCAGGGCCTTGCTTCACCAGGTTAATGCGTACCTTCCGTGGCGAATGTGAACGAAGCCGAATCCCCTTGATGTTCAAGACGATTTCGGTGACGTCTTCACGCACACCTGGGATGGTCGAAAACTCGTGGTACACACCATCGATCTTGATTTTGGTAATCGCGGATCCTGGGATGGACGACAAGAGCACACGACGCAACGCATTCCCTAGGGTATGGCCATACCCTGGCTCGAGTGGTTCTATCTTAAAGCGGCCGTAGTTTTCCTCTGCCGCAACCAATTCAATACTCGGCTTGGCGATGTCTAACACCGGCTGCCTCCTTCCAATCGTCACTGCCCAACACCGGCCACAAGTCCAGGACTAGCGGCTGTAGAACTCAACAATCAACTGCTCGTTGATGCCTTGCTCAGCGTCCTCACGGCGTGGCAGAGCCACAATCTCCGCGCTCAGATCAGCATGCACAACACGCATCCACTCGGGAGCGCGATGCAACAGCTCTTTGGCTTCGAGGATGGTCTTGAAGTACGTGCGCTTGCGGCTTTCGACGCGAACGGCGATCTT
This sequence comes from Roseiflexaceae bacterium, assembly GCA_947462525.1. GTDB lineage: Bacteria > Chloroflexota > Chloroflexia > Chloroflexales > Roseiflexaceae > UBA965. Next base: position 9,687 of record CANHPK010000013.1, read on the forward strand.
CTCACCGACACGAACGGTGAACGAAGGGATGTTGGTCTTGCGACCATTGACAGTGACGTGACCGTGGGCAACCAACTGACGTGCCTGTTGGCGCGTCGTGGCAAGACCCATGCGATACACGACATTGTCGAGGCGACGCTCGAGCAACATGAACAACGCGGCGCCGGTCTCGCCGGGGACACGCTGTGCACGTGCATACAAGTTACGGAACTGCTTCTCAAGCACCCCATACATGTAACGTGCCTTCTGCTTCTCCTGCAACTGCATACCGTAGTCAGACATCTGACGGCGGCGTGCCGAAGGGCCGTGCTGGCCAGGAGGGAAGGGGCGCTTATTGAGCACCTTCTGGGCTTTTTCGGTCAAAGCAATATTCAGCCGGCGGCTGATTTTGGCAATTGGTCCACGGTAGCGTGCCATGTACTACAGTCTCCTACGATTAGACGCGCCGGCGCTTTGGCGGTCGGCAGCCGTTATGCGGAATTGGGGTGACATCGGTGATCGCGCTTACCTGCAACCCAGCGGACTGCAAGGAACGCACGGCTGCTTCGCGGCCGGCACCAGGACCCTTGACGAATACTTCGATGGTACGCATACCGTTTTCGATAGCCTTACGGCCAGCGATTTCGGCAGCAATCTGGGCTGCGTATGGCGTGCTCTTGCGTGAGCCTTTGAAGCCATTGTGGCCGGCGCTCGACCAGCACACCACGTTCCCCATCGGGTCCGTAATCGTCACAATCGTATTGTTGAATGTGCTCTGCACATGGGCCTGCCCACGTGGCACATTCTTCCGCTCACGACGCTTGCCGCGCTGTCGTTTGGGAGCAGCTGAACTCTTGGTTGCCTTCGCCATGATTCCTCCACACATTGTTACTCAGCACCGTCATCGCGACGGGCGAAGTATTGCAATGATTACTTTTTGACCTTCTTCTTGATTCCGATTGAAGCGCCTTTGCGGCCACGGCGGGTGCGGGCGTTGGTGCGCGTGCGCTGACCACGAACCGGCAGACCCTTACGATGGCGCAAACCGCGATAGCACGCAATGTCCATCAATCGCTTGATGTTCATTTGGATTTCACGACGAAGATCGCCTTCCACGCGGAATTCGCGTTCGACGATTTCACGGATGCGGATTTGCTCTTCTTCGGTCAGGTCACGGACGCGAGTGGCCGGGTTGACGTTTGCCCGTGCCAAAATTTCGGAACCATTGGTACGACCAATCCCAAACACGTACGTAATCGCGATGTCGATACGCTTGTTTCGTGGGATGTCTATCCCAGCAATACGAGCCATGCTTGCCTCTTTACGATCTGTGTCGTCGTACCTGTCGTACAACGAGCTTCCACTTATCCTGGTGTATTAACCCTGACGCTGCTTGTGCTTGGGTGTGCGCTTGCAAATCACCCGGATGATGCCCTTGCGTTTGATGACGCGACAGTATTCGCAGCGTGGTTTGACCGAAGCCTGAACCTTCACAATAGCCCCCTAACGGTTACTTGTACCGATATGTGATACGACCACGAGTCAAGTCGTACGGTGAGAGTTCAACCAAAACGCGATCGCCCTTCAAAATCCGAATGTAATTCATCCGCATCCGACCCGAGATATGTGCGAGAACCTCAGGACCATTCTCGAGTTGTACTTGGAACATCGCATTCGGCAACGGTTCGAGAACCGTTCCTTCCATTTCGATCACGTCTTTTTTCTTGGTCATAGTTCCTCTTCACTCGTCTCCTGACTCGTCAGGATTTCCGTCTCTCCGTCGGTCACTGCCACCGTGTGTTCATAGTGTGCCGCGTAACGACCATCGGTCGTCACCACCGTCCACCCGTCACGCAGGACCGTAGTTGTCGGCGCACCACACACAATCATTGGCTCAATCGCAAATGTCATGCCTGGTTGCAGGACGAGCCCTCGCCCCGCTGGTCCGTAATTGAGGATTTGTGGATCCTCATGGAGCGCCTGCCCAATGCCATGGCTAATGTAGTTGCGGATTACACCATATCCACGCGCTTCCGCGTAACTCTGGATAGCCCACGAGATGTCTGACAATCGTGCCCCTGTTCGCACAACCGACAACGCATGATACAAGGTCTCTTCCGTTACCCGTAGCAGTCCTGCAGCTTCGTCACTAATCGCTCCCACTGCATAGCTCCATGCAGAATCTGCATGATACCCGTCGTACTGCACCCCTATGTCGATGCTCACAATGTCACCCTCGCGCAAGACACGCTTGCTGGGGATGCCATGCACCAGTTCTTCGTTCACCGAAATACACGTCGCCGCCGGGTAAGGTGGCGGACCGCCATATCCCAAGAACGATGGTTGACCACCGAGGCGGGTGATCAACATATGGACACGGTTGTCGAGCTCACGCGTGGTGATGCCTGGCTCGACACACGTACGTAACATACGATGACTTGCTCCGACAATCGCGCCCGCTCGTCGCATCGCTGCGAGTTCACGTTTGTTCTTACGCGTGACTGCCATTGCTCTCCATGACATGCAACATGTCTTGCGTGACCTGCGTGATTTCACGCTGGCCATCGATTTCACGCAGCAATCCCTGCGTACGGTAGTGGTCGATCAATGGTAACGTCTGCGCAAAATAGACACCGAGCCGCCGTTGGGCCGTTTCCATGTTGTCGTCGTTCCGCTGATACAACCTCCCACCACACTCGTCACAGACGTCGGGACGTTTGGATGGAAAGTAATATACATTATACGTTGAACCGCAAGTTTTACAAGTCTCGCGACCGGCAATTCTGCGCAAAAGTGTCACTTCGGGGACTTTGAGGAACAAAACATACCGCAAATCCCGTCCCTGACGCTCGAGTTCAACCGTTAGCGCCGCAACCTGGTCTATCGTACGCGGGAATCCGTCAAAGATTACACCTCGCTGACAATCCGGCTGCGCAATACGCTCCATTATCATGCGTATAACAACTTCGTCCGGGACCAGCTCGCCTCGGTCCATGTACGATTTCGCGAGCATACCGAGCTCTGTCCCCTGCCGAAGTGCCGAGCGGAAGAGATCGCCACTTGCCACATGCACCAATCCCGAGTGTTCTTCAAGCGCTTTGGCTTGCGTTCCCTTGCCCGCTCCCGGTGCACCCAGCAGAATGACATCCATCAAATCCTCCGCCGCTCTTCGTTGAACTGCAGTCCTACCGTCGTCCCAAAAAGCCTTCGTAGTTCCGCATAACCAATTGCGCTTCGATTTGGCGCAATGTGTCTACCGCAACACCGACGACAATCAACAACGCCGTAGCACCCAAACCAATCGGGACACCAGTGATGGCTTGTGTCAAGAATGGCAGAATCGCAACCAATCCCAAGAAGATTGCGCCGGTCCGCGTCAAGCGGGTCACAATCTGGTCGAGGTATACTTCGGTGTTCTTCCCTGGGCGAATACCCAAGATGAACCCACCGTTCTTTTGCAATGTGTCGGGGATATTCTGCTGCTCGAAGATAACCTTCGTGTAGAAGTACGTGAAGAAGAAGACCAACACGAACAATCCCAGCGAATACACCCA
>CANHPK010000014.1 GCA_947462525.1 Roseiflexaceae bacterium
ATCGACTCGGTCACGCGTGGGTAGACCGTTGCCGGCATGATGTGTAACGACTCGAGGTCCTCGCGGAATTCGTTGACGTAGCTCGTTGCTAACTCGACCGGGTCACGACCGAGTGCATTGGCACGGTTGATGATTTTGTCATCGACATCTGTGAAGTTGACGACGTGCATCACCTGCAAACCACGGAACTCAAGGTACCGGCGGAGCACGTCGAACACCATGGCAGACATTGCATGGCCAATGTGGGCACGATCGTACACCGTCACACCACACACATACATCCGCACGAGGCCGGGCGTGATGGGGGTGAGCGGGTCTGTGTTGCGGGTCATTGTGTTATAAAGCTGAATTGTCAAGTGATCGATCCTTTCTCTTCTCTGGATCTTGTTGGAGCAGATCATCTGGGTGTTCGAGCTGCTTCCAAACGTCCGAGTGTAGGGTGTCGGGCAGTGCATGATGATGATGTGTATGCGCCGATGTCAGTGCAGATAATTCGTCGATGCGTTGCTCCATTTCGAGCAAACGGTCACGCAAATCGCGGAGCATGTCGCCTTCGGGGTCGGGGAGTTCTTCGACGCGGCGCGACTCGCCCGTGAGCGGATCTCGCGTTGCGACGATACGTGCCGGGATGCCGATTGCAGTGCTGTATGCCGGGACATCTTTGACCACGACCGCACCGCCGCCGATTCGCGCACCACTCCCAATGGTAATTGCCCCCAGCACACTCGCACCCACGCCAACAATCACATTATCCTGGAGCGTTGGGTGACGTTTGCCGAGCTGTTTGCCGGTACCTCCGAGGGTGACTCCTTGGTAGAGCATCACGTTATCGCCGATTTCGGCTGTTTCGCCGATGACGGTGCCCATCCCATGGTCTATGAAAAATCCGCACCCGATGGTTGCGCCAGGATGTATTTCGATACCGGTCAAAAACCGAGCCCATTGGGACAACAACCGTGGCAGAAAAGGCACCCGTGCGCGCCACAGTGCATGTGCAATCCGGTGATTGACAATTGCATGCAATCCGGGGTAGAGCAATACTTCGGCGAGGCTGGTTGCCGCAGGATCGTTACGAAAAATGGCTGCGATATCCGCACGCACAAATGTGATGAACCGACCCATCAGGCATCCGTCGCCGAAGACGCAGTCGACGGTGCAGGTGCAGCTGGTGCCGCGGCGGGCGCTGGTGTGGCGGGTGCGGCAGCGGGCGCATCGGCCGCCGGAGCAGGTGTCACCGGTGCAGCAGCGGGCGCATCTGACGAAGCCTCTGTGCCTTTGTGAGCACGATAATCGTTGATGTGCCAACCGGTCCCTTTGAACACCACGCCCGCAGGCTGAATGACACGCCGTACGGAGTTTTGACAGGTAGGACAACTGCGGAGCGGTTCATCGTTGAACGATTGAAATTTCTCGAACTGCACCTGACAGGTGTCACACGCATATACGTACGTCGGCATGCCAATCCCCCAATGTAGACAGAAAAGAACGCATATTTACAGCGTTGTTGTCATTGTAAACGAACCACGCCTTCAGGGCAACACCGTGGTCAATGCCGTGCGCATACACATGCCATTTTCGTCAGTGCCAACCCCAGGTGCATCGATCACTGGCGCCCCATGCCAGTCCGCACAGGCCTTGAACATCTGTGCGAGGCGTATGGCGGTCTCTGCATCGAGCATGTACCCGTCTTCGAAGTGCAGTGCCCGGATACCGAACACTCCTGCGCGACGCTCCACCTTGCAGTCAACCCTGCCGATAATTGCATCCTCGTGCAGGATGGGCAATGTAAAGTACCCATATGTGCGTTTGTGCGCAGGGGTGTAGCACTCAATCCGGTAATCGAATCCAAACACATCCAACGCGCGTTTGCGGTCCCACACTAACGGATCGAACGGAGACAGCAGTGTCGTGTGGGTGGGTTTGCGGATGCGTGCCGGGAGCGACGCAGCGACGGTTGCATCCAAGTACGCCTCTCCAGCGAGTCCTTCTATCGTCACGGGGACAAGTTCGTTACGGGCACACAGCGTGTCGAGGTGACGATGGAGCGTTGTCTGCATGCGGTAATAATCACCCAACCAACGCGGGTGGACGACCCCGAGTTTGCGTGCGGTCGAGCGGATCTGGTAGGTAGCCGTTTCTTCGGCGCTGGGCATGTGTGCTTCATCCCAATCGGGCCGGACCGCGTCGGTCCGTGCATACACGCGCCGAAAACCTTCGCGGCGCGCAATCATGACATCACCACAGGCGAACAACGCCTCGAGGAGTTGCTTTTCGTGGGACCAATCCCACCACTCACCGCGCAACCCGGCGGGTCGCACAAAACTGTCCGTGCGCACGCCACCACGTTGCTGTAAGTGGACCAACATCGCTTCAGCTGCGTGCTGATGTTGGTCGAGATACGCACGTGCCCAACGGACTTTGGTGGAACGCACGCCGTCCGCAATCAGGCGGCGATGGTATGGGAACCAGCTCCGCGGCGCTATACAGGCTTCGTGGGTCCAACACTCAAAGACGTCACCGGTTGTCAGCAGTGTATCGAGCCAATCGATGGGGTACGTTCCATGTCGACTCCAAAGGACGAAGTAATGGCTCCGGTTGACGACCGACAACGTATCGATTTGAATCATTCCCATGCGTTCAACGCTCTGCAAGAGGGCCCCTGCGTTGTGCGCAGGGCGCACACGGTCGAGCCCTTGGGCGCGTATCATCAATCGGCGAGCTTGGGCCATCGTGAGTTGTATCGTCATGAGCAGTCACTTTCCAACCCAGATACTTCCGTGCACGCTTCGGTGAGAAAACAATGAAAACATGGTCTGTTGCGGCAGAACAGGGACTCCAAACCGACATATGCACGGCGAACATACTATAATGATAGGCAGATAGTAACAGAATAAGGAACTCAGTATGCGAAATCCGAAACCACGCGGCCGTGCAGTCCAAAGCGCAGCCCCCGTCGCCCGCTTGCGCAATTTTTATGTTGCCTTTGCCGTTATTGCACTCCTCATTGTCGTCGGCGTTGTGTACAACATCTACGGCACTACCGCAGAACCGGTCAAAACACTCGAGGCTACAATCCCTGCACCCCGCAATGCAGAAATCCCCATGGGCAAAACGGACGATGGCCGCTACTACCTCGGCAAACCAGATGCAGCGGTAACGGTGGTTGAATACGCGGATTATCAATGCCCAGGGTGTGCGTTTTATTCAAATTCGTTGTCCGCAGCGTTTGAAAAGGACTTCATCGCGACCGGCGATGTGCGCCTGATCTTCCAAGACTTCCCACTCGCCATGCACGTCAACGCAGTCCCTGCAGCAATTGCCGCACGCTGCGCAGGCGAACAGAGCGTTGGGGCATTTTGGCAGTTCAACAGTTTGCTGTTTACCAATCAGACACAATGGAAAGAACTCGAAACAGCGGCTTTTAAACTCCAGACTGTCGAATATGCCGGCCAACTCGGTCTCGACAAAACGGCATTCGCCGCTTGTATCGAGTTGCCCGAGAACGAACGGACGGTGCGCGATTTCCAGAAAAAGTCGAATGCGCTGGGCCTACCGGGTACCCCTTCCTTCGCGGTGCAAGGCGCCATCGTGGATGCAAGCAGCGCCAAGAGTGTCGATGACATCGATGCATTAGTACGCGCTGCAATCAACAAAGCACTCGGCAAATAACCACATAAACGGGCATACTGCATTGCAATGCAGTATGCCCGTTTTATTGGGTCAATGATAATTGACATTCGCCCCGTTCCACCGTTATACTCAGTATTTAGTACAGCGTTCAGATGAGTCGGCCTACCCGACACGGAGGCAAAAATATCGTGCGTAATCGCGAAGTAGCCCCAATGATCTTTATTCTCCTGCTGACCATCCTGTGTTCCTGGATCACGTTTGCTCCAGATGACACATGGCTTGGTCGCGATGTGAGTGTGCGCCTCGGGCTTGACCTGCAAGGTGGCACACAAGTATTGATGAAGGCCGAAGGTACCAACGACAAAGAATTGATGCGTACTGCGGCAACGGTCATCGAACGCCGTGTCAACGGTCTCGGTGTCAGCGAAGCCATTGTCCAGCTTTCGGGTGAGAACCGCATCATTGTCGAACTGCCCGGCGTCAAAAACCCCGAGCAGGCAATCGAAACCCTGCGTGGCACTGGCCGGCTCGAATTCATCGACACCAAAGGCGCCTTTGTGGCTGAGGGTACCATCGTCAAAACGACGGGCAATCCCAACCCAGTGATGCCCGAAGTCGACCCGAATGCACCGGTGGATCCCGCAAATCCAGCACCGAACCCAGACCAGACGATATACGAAAGCATCACCGACGGCAAAGACCTCGACACCAAGCAGGTCGCCCTCCGTGTCGCTACGGATGCAGTTAACAACAAACCCGCAGTTACGTTCGCCTTTTTGGGTGAATCCGGTACACGGCTCGGTGCGTTCTCGGCAGCAAACATCCAGAAGCCGATGTGTATCGCACTCGACAACGTCATTGTGAGCTGCCCTGTTATTCAATCAGCGCTCGTCGGCGGCAGTGGTGAAATCACCAGTGCAACCCGGGAAGAAGCTGAGAAGATCCTCAACCAGCTCAAATACGGTTCGTTGCCGGTCACCCTCACGATTGAGTCCAGCCGTACCGTGTCAGCCACGCTTGGTGCAAATTCTGTTGCTGCAAGCATTGTTGCGGGTATGGTCGGATTGATTGTCGTGGGTTTGTTCATGATGTTGTACTATCGGCTGCCAGGCGTACTAGCGACGATTGCATTGGTCATCTACACCGTGATTATTTTCGCTGTCCACAAACTTGTGCCCATTACGCTGACCCTGTCGGGTATTGCCGGGTTCATTTTGTCGGTCGGCTTGGCCGTAGACGCCAATGTGTTGATTTTCGCCCGCCTCAAAGAAGAACTCCGTAACAAGCGTTCACTGGCACGTGCGGTTGAAGCCGGCTTCGAAGAAGCATGGCCAGCCATTCGTGACTCCAGTGCTTCGACGCTTATCACCAGCGCCATTCTGTTTGTGTTCGGCAACAGCTTCGGTGTGAGCCTTATCAAAGGGTTTGCATTGACCTTGGCCCTTGGTGTGTTGTTGAATCTGTTCACTGCGGTGGTTGTCACCCGTACCTTCCTCCGCTTGGTCGTTCGTGCCAAGGCCGCCCAATCACTCTGGTTCTACGAAATCGATTCCGAAACCGACCTGCGCGAGCAGCGTACGGCCTCATAACGGAGCTCTCACGCATGAAAAGCATTGTCCGTCTACGCTATATTTGGTTCATCATTTCGCTAGTGGTGATCATCCCAGGAGCGATATTTTTCGCAATGTACGGTCTCAAAACTGGTATTGACTTCGCCGGTGGTGCGTTGTGGGACTTGCACTTCCCCACCAAACAGATGAGCGAGCTCAACACCGAGGCCATCGCCGAAGTCTTCGCAAAAAACGGGTTCGAAGGGGCACAAGTCCAGCTCTCTACCGTCAAAGTCAACGGCGCTGCCGTTGCTTCTGCGGTGGTGCGCACCAAAGAGCTGAGCGCTGTCAATCCCAAAGATCAAAAAGACGCGGTGGTAGCTGGCTTGTCGGCAGTCTATGGAACGGTCGAACCACAAGAGCTCCAAAGTGTCGGACCAACGGTGAGTGCAGAGGCAACACGTTCTGCAGCCATCGCGGTATTGGGAGCGTGTTTGGCGATTTTGGTCTATTTGACCATTGCCTTTCGCACAGCCCCCAATCCACTGCGCTACGGTATCTGCGCACTGTTGGCGATGCTACATGACGTCCTGGTCGTGTTGGGTATGGCAGCGATTTTGGGCTATGCCATCGGCCTCGAAATCGATGCATACTTCCTCACCGCATTGCTTACCGTCATCAGCTTCTCGGTGCATGACACCATTGTGGTATTTGACCGTATCCGCGAAAATGTCGGCCGCCGACGTGCGGGCGAATCTTTCGAAGATATCGTCAACCACAGTATTGTGCAGACCCTACCCCGTTCCATCAACACGCAGTTGACCAGTGTATTTTCGCTGACTGCGTTGCTGTTGTTCGGTGGAGTGACGATTCGAAACCTGGTCATCATCCTGTTGATTGGGTTGTTGAGCGGCACATATTCTTCGATCTTCAACGCGGCTCAGATGTTGGTCGTCTGGGAAAATCGCGAATGGCGTACCTGGTTCCGTAAACAGGCAGCCTAAGGTTTGGTTGCTACGCTCCCCAACTTCGTTGGGGAGCGTTTTTTGTTTCTGAAAGGGACAGCTATGTGGTCTTCCATCAAAAAATTCTTTGGCCGTAGCGACAGCGAAGAACCAACGGATACGCCAGTCGTCGTGGCTACCTGCAATGGCCCGATCGAAGCAAACATGATACTGTCGCAACTCCACGATTCTGGGATTCCCGCAGCCTTATTGGGCGCTGACAGTGCATCCGTCTTTGGCATGCAAACCGGGATCCTCGCAGAGGTTCGCATCGTCGTGCCCGCTCTATATGCCGGAGCAGCCCAAGAACTGCTCGGAGAGCTCGATTTGCGCGACGACATGACCCTCGAAGGTGCCGATGGGGTCGAAGCAGAGGCTATCGAATCAGACAATTATGATCAAGAAAAAGACAATCTGAAATCATGAGCATCGCAGCACCTATCGTCATCGGTTGTATTGTCGGCTTGCTGCTGGGATTTCTCGGCGGCGGTGGTGCAATCATGATTGTCCCTGCCATGGTATACATCCTGCATGCGGATGAGCACGTGGCATTGGCAACCGCATTGATTATCGTGGCAGTCAACGCTGCCATTGGCGGTGTCCTGGCGTGGCGCGATCGTCGTGCCGACATGCCGACCGCAGTGTTGTTTGGGGCGTCAGGGATGATGACCGCATACGGCGGTGCCCTCATTTCGAAGCAAATCCCTGGGTCGTACCTCATCGTTGCATTCAGCATCCTCCTCTTGGTCATCGCGCTGTTGATGTATCGCGGGACCATGGGGACCGCAGCCGAATCATTCCCCGTCCCCAGACCACGCTGGCAGATCATTGTGGTAGGGGCAGTTGTTGGCTTGGTGACCGGCATTCTCGGGGTCGGCGGTGGCTTTGTGATTGTCCCTGCAATGGTGTTGTTGGTGGGGATGCCCATGCGCAAGGCCGTTGGGACATCGCTGCTGGTAATTACCATCAACAGCGCAGCAAGTCTGTTGGGGCATCTCGACACCGCGTTCGATTGGACCCTCATTGCGCTGTTACTCGGCGGCGCAATCCCTGCCATGACGATGGCGAATCGGTTTGGTGGCGCCATCGATCAAAAGAAACTCCGACGCGGGTTTGCGATTTTTGTGACGTGTGTGGCATGCTTCATGCTTGCCGAAACACTGCTCCACTAGCGTGACTCTGGACCCGCCACAAACGGCGCATTGGGGTCGACTGCTACCGCCATATCACCCCTGACCGGGTGCCAATATGCGCAGGCTGCAATCATTGCGGCATTGTCCGTGCACAGATGGATGGGCGGAATGTGTAACGGGACACGAATTGCTGCGCGCAGGGCGTCCCGCAAGCGGGCGTTTGCCGCGACCCCGCCCGCAACGATGACTGATTTGGCATTGGTCGCACTCACAGCTGCCTTCGTCTTGCGGACGAGGATATCGACGACCGATTCTTGGAAAAGATATGCTAATTCGGCGCTCCGTTGCACGCACTGATCCGCATCGCCGCTGGCGCGTGCCGCCACCCATGCAGGGTCGGTGCTGACCGCAGTTTTGAGCCCACTAAACGAAAAATCATATGTCCCATGCAACCATGCACGCGGCAAGCGCTGTGCTTCGATGGGAGCGCGTGCAGATTGTTGGATTGCAGGACCACCTGGGTAGCCTAATGCTAACAAGCGCGCAACTTTGTCGAATGCCTCACCTGCAGCATCGTCGAGCGTGCCGCCGAGCAATTGGGCATCCGCATGATCGCGGATCAGCGCCAGCAACGTGTGCCCACCAGATACAACCAGGGCGACCGCAGGGAACGCAGGTGGCACTGCTGCATCGATCCAGGTTGCGTACAGATGTGCTTCGACGTGATTGACCATGAGAAAAGGGAGTCCACGCGCCCATGCGAGTGTTTTGGCTGTATTGAGGCCGGTCAACAACGCACCCGACAAGCCTGGACCGTACGTCGCAGCGACTGCATCAATGCTCGCCCAGCCGCCCGGGGTACATGCAACCGCTTCACGCACGACAGATTCGATTGCCAAAATATGCTGACGGGACGCGACTTCGGGGACGACACCGCCGTAGCGCCGATGGATATCTATCTGTGAGGCAACCACATTCGCCACGAGTTGTGTGCCATTGACGACGACCGCTGCGGCAGTCTCGTCACATGAGGTTTCGATAGCCAAAATCGTTTTGTATGGGGACGTCACGCACAGCCTCTTTTGCTGATTTATCGTCGATACGACACACTTCAGTATAATACGAGGAACATCACATCCATGGTGAGCGTCTCAAAACCAGAGGAACTCGTGATGAAACCGTTCGTACTGACGCTCTTGCGTACATTATTGCTGTGCCTCGCTACATGGTCTTCAGGTGCATCACATGCACCTGTTTTTGCTGCGTCAGAATCACCGCCTATCTCCTCCCATACATACCCCATTGACATGACCAATGGAGGCCGCACTGAAACTAGTGCTGAGCCGTTCATGCTCGGCCCCGAGTCCCCATCGCATGCATTCAATGGCATCCAAATAAGCTGGATGGTGCTCGGCGATCCCACGCTCTTGCGTCTTGAGCTCATCACACAGCATGATGGCGTGTGGAGCGACTGGATGGATGTCACCCACGAAGACGAATTTCTGCTGCACGATGCACCCGAAGGCAGCCAAACCAGTACGATCTACACGATAGAACCAGTCGCCCAAGCCTGGCAACTCCGCATCTCTACGCCCGATGCTGCCCTTGCTGCGATTACCACCATCCGTGTCACAACCATGGACACGCGTGCACAAACCGACGCGCGCATCGAACTCCCCGCCGCAACCGAACCTCTTTCTGCTGGCGCCAAACCAGCCATCGTTGCACGGACAACGTGGGGCGATGCAACGGTCAAACGCTGGGATGCCAACGGCTCCGCGGGACTGACAACCGAAGCAACCTGGATGCCTACCGATGCCGAGATTGCCAAACCGACGCATCTGGTACTTCACCACACTGCGACGCCCAACGCTGGGAGCGGGAGCGATTGGCCGGCACGTGTCCGTCAAATCTGGGGATATCACACCATCACCAATCACTGGGGCGACATCGGATATCACTTTCTCATTGATCCCAATGGCGTCATTTACGAAGGTCGCTATCAAGGGCTTCGTACAGATGGAACCGTGATTGATGGTGCGCATAATTATGGGTTCAACCGCGGAACCATCGGTATTGCGATGCTGGGCACATTCGAGGGCGTCACCCCAACTGCACAAGCCCAAGCAGCACTCGATAATCTCGTCGCATACCTGATGACCAGCGCTCGTATCCAACCCGATACCACCGCATACTATGCGCACCAACGGATGACACTCAACACCATCGTCGGTCATCGAGATGCGCAGCTCCCCGGCCGATCTACTGCATGCCCAGGGACCACATTACATGCGTTGTTACCTTCGATACGGGTCAAAGCACGTGCCGCAGTCGGGGTAGCACCCGCTCAGCGCTGGCTTACCGGGGTCACGGTCTCAGATGCCGATGTGATGGTCGGCGAACCCGTTGTTTTTCGCATGACCGTGCGTAATGCATATGCAGATACGCCCATTAGTGGCAGTGCGTTCGCGTTCCCTGTGAGTGATACTGGGTATGTCTATCAGATGAATGAATGCTGGGCCAAGCAAAACGCGGGCGGGGCTGCGTTGTTCCCGAAGGCGAGTGTAGGCAGCAATCGATATGCACGATTTCGCGTGATGGCTGGGATACGTGATTGGGACACGCGCTATGCAACACATACCACCACCTGTCCGGTCAGTGGCACCGAAAATCATCCATGGCGGTGGAGTATTGGAACGACCCCATTGGCCGCTGGAACGACCCGTGTGATCAGCGGCGGCGTTCGCTTCAGCGCGCCCGGGACATACACCGTCTCGTTCGGCATGATGAAGGATTGGATTGGCTATCCGGACAATCCATGCAGTGATAGTCCCACCTACGCAGCCTGTGCACTTTATCCCAAAACAATCACGGTACGCATGCGTACAACGCCGACACCCACCCGCCCGCCTGCGTTGCGGACCCAACTCGCCCGCGAAACCGTCTACGCGGTGCGACGAACGGCGACTGCTGGCGCGCGCGTGGCACAGGCAACACAAACAGCTGTACTCGCAGAAATGACCGCAACGGCTGCAGTAGCCGCTGGCTCGCCGACAGCGACCGCGAGCCCGAGCGCCACCGTTACATCGACTGCGACAGCAATACCGCTCCAACAAACGGCACAGCGGCTCGCGGCAGCGACCCAGACAGCAATTGCGCAGCGCACAATCAACCCTACTGCCGGCATTGGCTCACCAACGGCAACCCACATACGGACAGCTACACGTACACCGACTGCAGCCGTAGTCGGCGCCTTTCGTCCGGGAACGCTCCTCTCACGAGCTGCGGTCAAATCGGTGAACACATTCGCCGTGAGTGCCGCTGCGCTAGTCGTGCTCGAAAGCGGTGCACCACCTGGGATTGCCCTCTACAATCCGCTGACCCTGACGCAGATACAGCGCTTGCCGGTGCGTGGGAGCACGGCGAACGTGTTGGTTGCGGACAGTGTCCTCCCAAACGTGTTCTACGTCGCAGGGACATTCACGCCCGAATTCATCTACATCCAACGCCTCAGCTTGGTGTCGGGTACCCTGCGCGAAACAGGGTATTGGCTCAACGAATTCACCGGTACACCGACAGCGCTGTTGGCGAACGGATCCCGACTGCTGTTGGCTGTTTCCAATGCCGCACAGACCGTGCATCGTCTCATTCACCTGAGCACAGTCGGCGCATTGGCAGAAGACATGGCTCGCACTGCCCTGCCGGGGGTCGCATTGCAGATTATTGACGGGGACGGGGTCACTGGACAGGTGACGGTAACGGGGCGGAGCTCCGGCACCAAGGGATACCTTTTGCCTATAACGTATGTGGCCAATGCTCCTGTACGCGTTGGAGTGCAACTGACCACCACAACAGCACTCAAAGGATATTGTCGTACCTGGCGCTTTGTTACTGCCGTTCCTTTCGCACACCTCTATGCAGCAGCCAACAGCGGTATGTCTGCATTTACACAAGATCTCAATACAGGGGCTCTCCGCGGCAATCTCACCACGGGCAGCGGCGAACAATTGCTGGTCTGTACAGACCGTCATCCCGATACATTGGTGCGCATCAATCCCGGCACAGGCTCGTTGACCATGCTCCAAACCATTGGGACAGCGTACCACCTTCGTGCCACGTCACAGATTCCCATGCGAAAAGACACCCCACTCCTCAGTACACGTATATTTGGCGACACACTCTATTGGACGGATGGGCTATCGATTGGTCGTGCCATCATCCAGTGGCCGCGCTGAAAAATGTCAGACTTCTGTAATCTGTCGTACATATGCAGGGGTATCACTCCGCTGTCGTCTGTGTATACTACAAAACATAGTAAATAACGTGTGCCATATGCGAATTGCGTTCATATGCGTACACATTTGTGTGGGATAAGGCGTCGTTATGAATGGATTTCGGTACCGGCTCGTTACGTTCCTGTGTTGTATTGTGGCGATTCTCTCTGTGTCGTATGTGCCAGGCATCGCTCGCTCCGAAGACACGCCGCGTAACACCGCAGCACTGGCTGGAAACACGGTCAACAGCGCCAATCGTACCCCGCGGACCTCGCGCTGGGTGAGTGCGCGCGTCAATCGTACCAAACTGGCAGTTAACGACGTCCTCGTGATTACGTTTACCGTGAATAATCACCAACCGACTTCGATCAAGAGTTACCCATTCCGACCGTCTGACAGCACGGTCACCTACGACCAAGACGAATGTTGGGCAATGCGCAAAACGGGATCAATGTCGTTGATGTATCCGAAGCGCTCCGACAACTATCGTGTCATGGCAGGCTACACCGGGTGGGACAAAACGCATGCAGCCATGAACACCAAGTGCGCTTCGGCGTCAGCCGGCACCAATGTCACAATTGACCACCCGTGGCGCTGGGGCATTGGTGAATCTGCGTTGGATTCAAAGGATTCACGGACCATCACCGGTCGCGTACGATTCACCAAAGCAGGGACGTACACCGTGTTCTTTGGGTTGATCCGCGACTACGCTGGCTACCCAAATTTCGGGGATTGTACGCGCACCACACCGTCGTACAACAATGCCTGCTTCATTAACGAAGTAACGATTGTTGTCGGCGACGGAGGTGTCCGTACAACGGCGACCCGGAGCCCAACGCGGACACCCAGCGACACACCGACACCGAGTGACACCGCGACTGCGACGCCAACAGGGCCTACCGCAACGCCTGGACCGGCGACAGACACACCGACTCCGTCGCTGACTCGTACCCACACCAACACACGCACACGCACCGCCACTCGTGCATCGAGTCCGACACGCCCAGCGCGAACGGCGACACGACCGGCACGCACCAATACCAGAGTAGCAACTGCCAAACCGACAAACAGTGGCGGCTACCCGCTGCCGACGATGTACTACACCCCTACCAGAACTTCGCGTCCAGTATCGAGCACAATTCCGACGAAAACGATTACAATGACTCATGAACATACGCCGACCGCTGGGGATGTGGACTATCCATACCCATAAGCAGATACACAGGCACGCATACAGAAGGGATTTTTTCTATGCAGCGGATTTTGGTCACTGGTGGCGCAGGCTTCATCGGCAGTAACTTCGTCCACCACATGTTGGCTCGTTACGGCTACGACATCGTGGTATTCGATTC
>CANHPK010000015.1 GCA_947462525.1 Roseiflexaceae bacterium
AACATGTCTGCATACAGCTGTACTTGATAAAACGATGCGAAAAAGAACACACTATTGAGTATTCCAATAGGATAGTTCCATACCCGGGCACGTGCCGCGAGCAGGACACTCCACATCCCAAACGTCGTTCCCAAGAGTTCTCCGAGACTCAGCGGGTAATCGAACACGACGGCAACAATCGTGTCAATCGAAAACAACCATGCGAGCGTTTCCATGCAAACCTCCATTCATTGTTTGAGAATTACACTATATCGTTATTGTGTGAATAAATCAATAGCCGCTCCAAGTTCGCACAACAGCCATGCACGTCAATGCAAACACCATATAATAGGAACATTGATAGAGGGTACGGATAATGAAAAAGCCTTCACTGGTATTACCGAGCGCTATGGTCACGACAATCATCCGTCGGATGATTGCACAGCCGTTTTTGTTATTCGTGGTATGGATTGGTTTTGCCATCGCTATCGGGTTGACGGTTAGTATTCCGGTGTATGCCGAAGCCGCAGGGTATCGATTGCTCATCAATGCAATCAGCGAAAAGCAACAACCGGGGACACGCCTCCCACCGTTTTCGTTAATCTACAAATTCGGCAGTGCCAAAACAAAACCCATTACCTACGAGCAATGGCGACAGGCCGATCGTGCACTTGCAAATGTGGAAGGGTACGACATTGACCTGCCGACACCGCCACGGGTCCGCTACGCAGCCACCGAAAAACTCGATGTCCATTTTGCCGACAGCAAACCCACAACACCGGCATTGGTGCGTGCACGGATCGGGTTTTTGAGTGATTTCAACAACCACGCGCGTTTGGTTGCGGGGCGTTTTCCCACCGAATGGGACGGCAACGGTCCACTCGAGGTTTTGCTTGCAGAAAACACCATCAACAAAAGCATCATTTTGCTCGATGATGTGCTCCAAGCGACCAAATATGGCGGCCCATATGCACTCGATCAACAAATCGTCATCGTCGGTGTCTGGCAGCCCAAAAACGATAACGAGTTGTATTGGTATGCGCCGGCGGCGTCGTTCAGCGATGTGTTGATTGTCCCCGAGGCAAGTTGGAAGACCGTCGTCAACCGCCCCCCTGCTGCATTCGTTGACCAGGCAGGGTGGTACGCTGCCTATGACGGCGTCGGCATACAGAGCAGCAAAACTGCAGCGCTCACGGCGGGCATCACAACGCTCACCAGCGAATTGGGGCAGATTCTACCTGGAGTAGAGTTGTTCAAATCACCGCTCGAACAACTCGCCAAACAACAAGCCGAAGTGCGTACCCTTACGGTGACGTTGTTGCTGTTTGGCGTCCCACTGATTGGGCTACTCCTAGCGTTTGTCTGGCAACTCGCAGGGTTATTGGTTGCGCGTCAAGAGCTCGAAGTCGCAGTCTTGCGCAGTCGCGGCGTGAGCCGGATCGACTTGCTCGGGATGTCATTGCTCGAAGGCGTCCTCATTGCACTCGCCGGTTTAGCTGCGGGACTACCGCTTGCGTTGGTGTTTGCACGTATCATCGGCGTCACGCAATCGTTCCTTCGATTTGGCACGCTCAACGTACCTCCACCGACCCTGTTGCCTGCGAGTGCACTCCATGGTGCAATCATTGCAGCATTCGCCATCCCTGCAATCCTCATTCCCGCCATTGGACTGACGCGAAACACCATTGTCACCCTGCGCCAAGGACAAGCGCGGCAACGCAACAAACCATGGGTGGAGCGCTTTTTTGTCGATGTTTTGTTGCTCATACCGGCCTGGTACGGCTACCAGCAGTTGGCCGTCGGCAAATCATTGTCGGTCCCAGGACTTGATGCAACGGGATCGCTCAGCGACCCTTTTCGCAATCCACTCCTCCTGTTGGCTCCCGCATTGAGTATTGCAGCTGGGACCCTGCTGATGATTCGGTGCTTTCCCTACCTCGTGCGGGTAACCGCGTGGCTGGTTGAACGGTTCCCAGGGATTGCCATGATCTCTGCATTGCGGCAGCTCGCACGAAATCCAACCAGTTTGCGGGGGCCAACGCTGCTCCTTATTCTCACCATCAGCTTAGCGACATTTACCGCTTCGATGGCCCGTACCTTGGATCAATACAGCACAGACCGCGCCTATTATCGGAGCGGCGCTGATTACCGACTGATGCCACGTTCCATCAGCGACACGTCGGCCGACATCGCAGGCGAACCACCAAATCTGCCTGATCCAGACTTGCTGCAAAACGGCACACAACTCTCATCGACGTCGGGGGAACAAACGACCAATATTTCGCTTGATTATGTCTATGTGCCAGTCTCGGATTTTGCCGAAATAGACGGAATCGAAGCAGCCACAAATGTCGCAGTGAGTACGGCAGACATCGTGGTGAACGGCGAACCCAACAACGGTATTTTGTATGCAATTGATCCCGCGACGTTCACTCAAGTCGTCGGGAAGGCATGGCGTGCTGATTACGACAATCGCCCACTGGGTGCAATTATCAATGATATGAGCACCAACGTCGACGATGCAATTATCAGTGCTGCATTTGCACAATCAGCAAATGTCCGCATCGGCGACCGAATAACAGTGGTCTCGGATAGTCTGGGTACACGGCGACCCATTTCGCTGACCGTGCGCGGTATTGTGTCATTTATGCCGACCCTGTACAACGAGGGCATGCCGTTTGTGCTCGCGCACTACGCCTATATCGTCGAAGAACTCGGTGGGAACTATGCGTACGAAATTTGGCTGGCAAGCAATACAACAACAAACTCCGTTGCCGTCCAAGCCGAAGCGTATCGCAATGGTTTGCGGGTATTGCCGTATACTCCCGACGCGTTCATCACTGCAGAAATTCTCCAACCACAACGTCAGGGTTTGTTTGGGTTACTCTCGGTTGGATTTTTTGCAACAGGCGTTATGTCAATGGTGGGCATGCTCGCGTACGTTCTGCTCACACTCCGCAAACGGAGCGTCGAATTCGGTGTACTGCGTGCCATAGGCATCACCCAACGCGCACTGCGCAGTACGTTGAGTCTCGAGCAAGTCATTACCATCGGGTTTGCCACACTCACCGGATTACTCGTCGGGGTTGTGACCAGTAGACTGTTCCTCCCATTCTTGAAAGTCCGACAGGGGACGTTCCCAGACACCCCTCCATTTGTGGTGCAATTTGCGGCACGGGACATCGGGTACATCGGTGTCACCGCGATAGCGCTGATGATCCTGATTATCGTGCTCGAACTGCTGATCGTGCAGCGCATGCGCATCGGTGAAGCGGTGAAGCTCGGTGAAGCGGTATAACGCCGTCCGACAGATTGTGTGCTGTGGTATGATTGCAGAAATCGTATTGTTGAAGCGAAAGTACGAACGATGACAACACGTCCTACTCCAAAATTTACCGGAATCGAAACATATGCAGACCGACTCGGGCGCTATACGATACGATTCCCCAGTGACTGGACCCGATTCGACCTCGACCATGGCCGCGATGGGGTACTTGCAGCGCCGTCATCGACAAATCTCGCTACCTATGTGGCAGTATGGGTCGAGAAACTTGATTTCCAAGCAACAGCAGAAGATGCCGATGATTTGTCAGAAGCATTCGACAAGGGATTGGCGCAGTTGCCGGATGCCGTCATTTCGGATTCAGAGAATTTGGTACTCGGCAATCTCGTGAAGCTAGAACGTTTTTATACGTTCCGTGAAAACGATATCATACGCAAGCGCAAAGTATGGGCAATGTATGTCGCCGATTGGCTCATGGTGGTTACCTATCAGGGCGAATCAGTCGAAGAGTGGGAACATTGGTACGCAATGGCAAATCAATCCTTCTTCCACTTTGTCATTCCGCCCGAGTTGTTTTATGCCACGGACCGCGATTTGACCAAAAAAGGAACGCCTGTCGCCCGTGTTCCGCGCGGCAAACCCAAAAACTAACACCACACAAAAACCCCCGCTCGCAATGCGAGCGGGGGTTTTGTTTTCCTCGTGTTATGCATCTGCCCATGCAAGATATGTGTCCAGCGACGCATTGTAGTAGACATGCAAGACCTGATTAAAGGTTACTTGCTGCGCTGCCTCAAATACATCTGTCTCGTCATCGCCATAGGCAATCAGCATCGCCTGTTCTGGATGGTATTCGTCCTCACCAGGAGGGATCACCATAGCGAGCCACTTATCAGGATACCGTTCTTCAATGCCCCGGACATCCTCGACTTTGCCGCGTTCGTGCATACCCGTGTATGGACAACCGCAGTCACAATTGGGGCCGCAGCTACTGTGGTCACCAGTCCCACACGACGACATCCCATTCCCACCATGTTCGGCACTCGTGAGTCGTACGACAACAGGCATAGAGACTCCTCGCGATTACATGTGGATCGCATGACCTTCGGCTGCAGCATGTGCGGCTTCGCCAAGCGCTTCGTACAACGTCGGATGTGCATGAATCGTCCGCATCAGCGACTCTGTGGTCGCT
This sequence comes from Roseiflexaceae bacterium, assembly GCA_947462525.1. Classification (GTDB taxonomy): domain Bacteria; phylum Chloroflexota; class Chloroflexia; order Chloroflexales; family Roseiflexaceae; genus UBA965. The sequence goes on from CANHPK010000015.1 coordinate 4,455, forward strand.
TCGTGCGACAGCGCTACACCACCCTCGGCAATCAACTCGGTCACCCGCGGGCCAATCAAATGCATCCCCAGGACCGCGTCGTACTTCTTCTCGGCAACGATTTTGATGAAGCCATTACGTTGGCCGAGGATCGTGGCTTTGCCATTACCCGCAAACGAGAACTTGCCGATTTTGACATCATAGCCTTTCTCGCGGGCTTTGGCCTCGGTCATTCCGACGCTCGCTATTTCGGGGGTTGCATACGTGCAGGCGGCAATGATGCTGTAGTCAATAGGCTTTGGATTATGATTTGCAATCACATCGGCTGCCAAAATACCTTCTGCCGAAGATTTGTGTGCCAGCCATGGGGTGGTTGCTGCGCAGTCACCAATGGCATAGACCCCTTCGACATTCGTCCGCATGTGGGCGTCGACCGTGATGAAGCCGCGTTGGTCGAGGGCAACCCCGCGTTGTTCAATCCCAAGATTGCCCGTGTTGGCGACAATCCCTACACCGACCACTGCACGCTCGGCTTCGACAATGATTTCTTTGCCGTTTGCATCAGTAATCACTGCTTTCACGCCTGAGCCAGTCTTGCTGATTGTGTTGAGCTTCGCGCCGGTGTGAATGACAATGCCGCGCTTTTCGAGGGCCTTGGTCAATTCGGCGCTGATCTCTTCGTCTTCATTCGGGACAATCCGTGGCAGCGCTTCGATGAGGGTCACTTTGCTTCCAAATGTACGGAACATCGACGCAAATTCGACACCAATGGCACCTGCACCGACAACCAGCAACGACGCAGGAATTTGCTTCATGCTGAGTGCCTGCCACGACGACAAGATGTATTCACCGTCGAACACCGCACCAATGGCAGGGATCTCGCGGGGGCGTGCACCCGTTGCCAAAATCGTATTCTTGGCGGTGATAACGCTCTTCGCGCCATCGGCAGCGGTTACGACCACACTGCCGCGGTCACCGAGCATGCCAGCACCATTGACCACATCGATTTTGTTTTTTTTCATCAAAAAGGACACACCGGCAGTCATCTGCTTGACCACACCATCTTTGTTCTTGATGGTGGCATCCCAGTCAATGGTTGGTTCAGCAACTTTGATGCCGAACTTCGCACTGCCATGAATTTCTTCGAAGAGGTCTGCGGTGTGCAAGAGCGCCTTGGTCGGAATACAACCGACATTCAGACACACACCACCCATATACTGACGCTCAACAATAGCTGTTTTGAGACCGAGTTGTGCCGCACGAATCGCAGCGACATAGCCGCCTGGGCCTGCTCCGACAATCACGACATCATACGTTTGATCGCTCACAATTGTACCTTCCGACTTGAAAGCTCTGACCGGTGTCTATTCTACCACCGATTGAGCATCGCAATTCACCGCATACTACTGCTGAATATTCGGATTTGGAGATTTATCTGGCACTGACTCTTCGATCATGGTGAGCGACCGTGCGACTTCTTCGACCGCAATCCGTTGCTTGCGGTACAAATCAGACTCGCTCATCGCAAGGCGCTGCGCGATGTCGCGAATTTTGCGACCTTGGATATACCGGAAATCAAGAATGGAGTAGAGCACTGACTCGTTTGCCGTCAACGGACTATCGACCTCTGGTTTGAGCGTCTCGATTGCCTGCCGAAGCACCGCTTGTAACGCTTTGGGCGGCGGCAAACCCTGTTCTTCGCTATAGCGCTTCACCGCTTTGAGAGAGAGCAACGGGCTATCGGACAACTTTGGGCCACCCCAAAAGTGCGTCAGTGCATCCCGTACCAGACTCACAAAATCCGGCAACATGGCTACATCGTCGTCGAGACCTTCGAGCGCTTCGGGAGTAGCTTGTTCAATACGTGAGCTGACGCGTTGCAGGGTAGACATTTCTGGCGCCATGCTCCGCAGCGTGTCAAACAAACGTTGTTGTACTTGCACCATGACCAACGCATGTTCGATTTGATGCGTTAATGTTTGAATGAGATGCGTCACATCGGCGTTGCGTGTATCGAAATTCCAGTGCAGTCCGAGCAATCCGATAATGCGTTGATCGGGATCGCGCAGCAGTTGAAACCGATATCCATGTGCACGATACAGCTCTGGATTCGGATGCTCAGACAACTCGGCAATCAGCGTTTCGAGTGGATGCGCCTCGCACAACTGACGTACCGAACGACGTGGCCCATAGAGCATCTTGATGCTGTATACGCCGAACTCATCCGGTGCAGCAACAAATGCAGATTCGCTCTGACTCGATGCACAAATCACGGTAAGCGTGTTTTCCAGAAATCGGCGCAGATCCGCTTGGGTGAACGCAGTCCTGGGCAACGTACGGAGATAATCGATTTCTTCTTGGTCGCTCGCATAAATCAACGAATCGAGCAATGGTCGTATACGGCTCACCAGGACCGGCATGACAACCGTCATCGCCATAATGCCAAAGACACTCCAGACATCAACGGGCAAACGACTCATCCTCGCAAAAATCGGCACGACCTGCAAAAAAAGGATGATGCTCATGCCAATAAACGGCCCATAGAGCCACCAACGTACAAAATCATGCTTGACGATACGATCCGGTTGGGTGGTACCGACGAATGTCGCGCTGTATGCGAGGATGACGGTAAGGACACCTGCAACTGGGGCAGCCAACGTCGCCAGTGCCACAGCCACAAATCCGGGCAGGCGATAATCGGTCGGCAACAATGACAATACGGGGAATGTCAGCAACACGGGGCCATACCAGCCCAAAACCATGTACCCGATGCGACGACGCAATCCGGGGGTCATCACCTCGCTCCGTAGACGCAGCAGCATAATCCACGAAACGGTTGTCAGGCTGAACGCATACACTGCTATCAGGACGAACAACGGTTGCGGCGTCAATGCCGGTACGAGACCGGTACGTATGGGCATCGACACAAATGTATCTGTTGTCAACCCGAGCAGAATGCCGACCGCAGCTATTGCATAGTTGGCAATCGTGAGCGCAAGGTTCGGCCGGCGTGATTTGAGCGATGCGGTCAATCCGAGAACCATGTGGAGTAGACTGGCTGGTACCAGCAAAATGCCGACCCACACAGACCGGAGGAGGAGCTCTATTACCGTACTTTCGTGGGCGAGTCGAATCAACACACTCGCCACAGAAACGACCACGACAGCGAACAGCAACGTTGTGAGTGCACGTGCGGTGGCCGCACCCCATGCCCGTATGGTCATGTATGCACACAAAGAAAACGTCACAACCAGGATGACGTTTCCCACTACCCGATTGATCAGAATGAGATATTCGCCGTACACGTAGTCACCTCTTCGGGTCTAACACCGAACGTAGACGGGTGCTATGCACCGACAATCATGATGACCGCGACACAAAAGAGAATTTGGACGACGACCGATGCTCCTTGCAGCATACGTGCAACGAGTTTTTCGTACCGAAAGAACACTAACGCACCGAACATATTCACCAGCGTCACGCCGAATGCAGCGAGCGGCAAGAAAAACACTTGGTGACGGGCACGGAGCTCAGATACGCCACCGACTGCGTCAAAACGCATTTCGACTTCCGCGGGCAACACGGGGTAATACCACGCGAGCAATCCAACCGCAATAATGTTGACGACGAGTGCAAGCACCAACAGATAAATACTGCTTACATCGTACCAGAATGGCGTGTTGAACCATGGTCCATGGATGACTTCGATAGAGTGCTGCTTGGTAGCGCCCAAATGGCGACGTTGTTCGAGTTCTTGAACGAACTGTTCGATTTCTTCGGGAGAAATGGCATAAGTCCCGTGGTGTGTCACGATAAAAATACACCGGCTCGGCGGGATGGTGCTGCGCACCATGACCGCAGCCGAGTCATTCGAAACACCGGTCCCCCAATAACAACCAATCCCCTGAATAATCGGCACGGGGAGGCCATCGACACGCACACCGAAATCCAGCCGCAAGATATCTTCGAGTGGAACCATTTCTTGGTTCCCAAGTGAGCCGATATACACGACGTTACGGTCGAGGCCGTACCACAGCGTGACTACACGCAAAAATCGCATCCACGACGTGCCTGCGAGAAAGAGCATCAGCAGGAACCCGAGGAAGCGAAGAAAGAAATCCAGGTCGATAGACCAGTTTCCTGGTGCACCACTAAACCGTTGCGCGCACAACCACCCAAAAAACAGACTCCCGCCACTGAAGACCAACGCAAGAGCGAGAGCCAACCAACGTCCCGCTGAGGGGAACGGCTTCCATCTACGCATTGCATGCTCCTTCAGCACAAGATATCAGAGAGGCAACGTCATGACGTTGCCTCTCTGATGTGGAACTAGGGCTGCTTCGTGGGGATTGGGGTCATCGTCGGCGATGGTGCAGGAACCGTCGCAGTTGCTGCGGGCTCTGGCGTGTCGGTGGGGTACCCACCAAGCGCTGCGGTCGGAGCAATCGGTGCTTCGGTGGTTGGTGCAGGAACCGTCGTTTCGGTTGGTTGTACCGCATAGGTCACCGGATATTTGCTCACCAAGGATGGCGCCCATTCTTCGAATGCGGCAGTCCGTGCCGTTGCAAGCTGATCCTCGACGGAAGGGACGTTGATGCTGTCGAGCTTGATGATGTGCCAACCAAACGTCGTCTTGACGAGTTCGGGGCTCACAGCACCCTCGGCCAGTGCTAAGGTTGCAGCAACGTACTCCGGTGCAAACGTCGTGCCAGCCACAGAGCGACCGGTTTTGTCAAAGGCATCCATTTTGCCGTTTTTTTTGCGGCTGGTGAAATCCTCTGATTCGCTCGCTGCGGTGGTGGCAAAATCGGCACCGCCTTTGATTTTGGCCAACAGCTCTACTGCTTTGGGTTTTTTGGCCTCAAACAACGCTGCAATCTCGGCTTCAGTGGCTTTCTCAGGTACGTCAACCCGCACGAGAATCTGACTGGTCTGGTAGCCAGTTGGCTCGGTGGAGGCAACGAAACCATCTTCGGGCACGAGCTTTGCTTTGACTGCTTCGATCAGCACTTGACGACCGTACTGTGATCGCAATGCCTGTTGGAAATCGTCACGCGTCAATTTTGCGGTGATACCAACGGCCTTCAGGCTTTCCACGTAGTTCTTGTGAATTTGGTCCAAAATAGGGGCAACCAGTGTTCCGGCTTTGGCAACATCAGGAGAAGCCGTCGGGACACCTTGTGTCGGGCGTCTCGTCATTGTTGGTTGCTTGCCGCCGGGAGTCGCCGTTGGCCCTTCTGGGGTAGCATCCGCAGCCGGTGCTCCGCCAAATACTTGGCCATAATCACGGATGAACGCCTGATCAGCCATCCCTGGATCGGTCGTGATTTGGAATTGTTCAGCAGCGGCCTTCTCGAGCATGACGCGATCGACCCACTGCTGGACAAGCGTGCCATCGGGCTCGCTGGTGACAGACAGCGCGGCTACTTCGGTCTCGAGGAACGGGTTCTGCTGCTGGAATCGTTCAGCAAACTGTCCACCGAACGCTGCCAACAACACATTTTGTGCGATTTGTGACGCCAAGTTGAGGCGCTTTTCGGTCACATAGCTCGAACGTGTCAACGTCTGCCCGGCGGCCGTTGCTACGCTCCGAGACGGAACGAATACGCGGTCATACAAAACGCCCGAAACGGTGGCGACGACCGAGATAATGATTGCAGAAAACGTGGTGATGAGCACTAAACGACGTCGGCGCTCTTCGCGACCGCGTCGGGAATGATCACGATTATGAGCCACACGACGTGCTTGTTCGCGGACTTCGTCCTTCGACTGCGTCATGCCCGTCCTTTCTGTTGCATCCGATATCAATGACAAGTGCGGTGCGTGAAACGCACCGCACTGTGAATCCGCACACGTTAGCTGCGCGTCGTAGAACCGACAAAGGACATCAATGCCATCTGTCGTGCACGCTTAATGGCAACAGTCAACGACCGCTGATGCTTTGCGCAGGTCCCAGAACGACGTCGTGGCAAAATCTTGCCGCGCTCTGACACAAAACGCTGCAAACGCTTCAAATCTTTGTAATCGACAGTGCCGATTTGGTCTACACAGAAAATGCAGACTTTGCGGCGCCCGCCAAACTTACGGCGCTGGGCTGGAGCGCGACGATTATCTTCAGTCATGGTTCACCTCTCCGGTACGCTGATTATGCTTGTGGTGCTTCTGCTTCGGCTGCTGGGGCTACTGCTGGACGTACTTCGACGTTGGTCAGCATGTAACGCAGGATCGAGTCATTCAACTTCAAGACGCGTTCGAGCTCACGAATCTGCAACGTTGGCAACGTGCAGTTCACGAGGACGTAGTAGCCTTCATTGAAGACACGGCGGCTTGCTTCACCTTCAGCGTACTCACGCATTGGGTAGGCGAACTTGCGACGGCCCCATGGGGCAGTCTGCTGCACGGAGTTCGAAGAACCCCCCACTGCAGCGATGGACTGTGATACACGCTCTACCGTTGCTGCAATTTCTTCTTCCGAAGAACGCAGGGGCGAGACGATGAACAACAGCTCGTAGTCACGTTTGCGATCGCGCATTGTTACTCCTCTGGAGATGCCCCGCTCAGAGCTGCTTCTTGCGCAAGGAGCAGATGGTGGAGCAGAAGAAAGATTCCCAAGTCACAAGTATAGCAAAGCTGATGGATATGTGCAAATCGGACCCAGCGAACACTGCCCAATACGCTGTGCTACACTAAATCATTCAACGCATCCCAATGCAGGAACACACTGTGTCTCACGATCAGCATCCTCCACAATTTGTCCGGGCTATTTCGGTGATTTCTCATGGTCATGGTCAGTCTGGCGTAGAACGCCCCTATCGCATTGACGCTCCTCACACGGTGCAAGTCGGTCATATCATCTCTGTGGTCTCAGGCAATACGGCGTTTTCTGCCGTCGTCGTGGCGGTCATTCCATACACCGAATCACACAAACTCCGCACAGCCGATCCTGCATTTTGTACACCATATGCACTCACACCGGTTCAAATGACGCTCATACGGTGGATTGCAAATCATTATGTCACAACCATCGAGCACGTCCTGAGCCTGTATATTTCGCGTACCATGTTTCCCGCGCCGACCCACACATGGAGCGCAACCGACAACGGTATTACTGCTGATCTCGGTACCCTACGCCCAGACGAACGTGGGGTGCTCTACCAATTACGGCGCCACGGGACCCACACGACCAAAGAATTGTTGGCGACACTCGCAGTAACCGCCCCAGCCCTGACGAAAATCCTCGATCGGCTCTCGCAACGCGGCTATGTCCAGCTACAACTCCTATTCGCGAAGATACCGCAACGAAAAACCGCCACACCGATTGCAGTGATGCTTAATCGGACCCAACTTGCGGCAGCAGAGACGTGGATTCTCCGTTCCTCAAAGCGTGTCAGCCTCGCTGCACGGTGTAGTGCCACAACCGAATCGCTGATCCCCGTTGCATCACTCGGCGGCTACGCCGCGCTCAAAGACTTCATTGCAGAGGGCATCCTGGTGGATGCAGAACCACCGTTGCCCCAGCCGAGCCCCCCGGTTGCGCTCACTGTATCGCAACAGGCGGTTGTTACACAAATAACCGCGGACATTGCAACACACTCCTACGCACCATTTCTGTTGCACGGGGTTACCGGAAGTGGGAAGACTGAAGTCTACTTTGCGCTCATCGAACACTGTATCGCACGCAACCTCCAAACGTTGGTACTGATCCCCGAGATCGCACTCACCACCCAAATCGCAGAACGCTTCGAGCGGCGGTTCCCTGGCAAAATAAGCGTCATACACGGCGACATCCACCTCGCCGACCGTCACACGGGTTGGACCAATGCTGCCAACGGGCGCACTGCAGTGGTACTGGGGCCGCGATCGGCACTCGCCGTGCCAATCCCACGACTCGGGCTGATCATCGTCGACGAAGAACACGATAGCTCGTACAAATCCGATAAATCGCCTCCGATTCATGCACGTGACACTGCGTTAGTCTATGCACGATTCGCTGGGATCCCCATTGTCCTCGGGAGTGCGACACCCTCAGTCGAAATGATGTATGCCTGTCAAAACAACGCAGTCACCTACCTGCGCATGCAAGACCGTGTAGGGTCCAGTGGCACCATGCACCAACGCCCACCGATCCGCATCGTTGATATGCGTGGTGCGGTCTGCGCAGACAGCCACGGGTTGATCAGCACCATCCTCCACGAACGCATCACCGCCACGCTCGCAGAGAATGCACAGGTCATGCTGTTGCTTAATCGGCGTGGTGCAAGCGGCAGTCGCATCTGCCGGAATTGCGGGACCGTGGCACAATGCCCACGCTGCAGTAGCCC
>CANHPK010000016.1 GCA_947462525.1 Roseiflexaceae bacterium
AGGGCGGTGGCGAAGTAAAAACTTTTGGAGTGGAGTCGCGTTATTTCGTTGCAAATACCATACGCCGCATCGCGTTCGTGCTGGGTAATCACGTGCTTTGCGGTCGACAGGCGATGATGTTCGGTGTGTTCGATGAAGTGTTTGAGGGTTTCGAGGAGGGCTGCTGCATCACCTGCAGGTGGACGAAGAATGCCGCTCGTCTGTTGATTGCTGACCATATGATTCCTCACCCGGTGTCACCATGGGTGTGTTGGTATACGCGGTACTACAGTGATTTACGAATAGAAAACGGGTATGGATGTATTATACCGATTTTGAGAGGGTATCTACGTGTAGTTACGTTGCAAGAACACTACTCACTTGCTCTACAAGCTCGCGTGCATCGTGACCAAAAAAGTACCCTGGCATGGATGTGCGCAGTTCGGGGTTCACATTGAAGATGCGGCCACCGTAGCCGAATTTGACGGCGGGGAAGTCTTTGGTGACTGCTTGGGCGACATCGAGGGATGCCATTGCGGCATCAATGGTGGTCGCCGATAACAGGACCATCGCAGGCTTGACCTTGGCTACGGCTTCGAGCAGGTCGGCTTTGGGCACCCGCGCACCCAAATAGACCACGCGGTAGCCACGCCGGAGGAGGAACAAACTTGCGTACAAAATACCCAGATCATGGAGCTCGGTCGGTGCACAGGCAACGATGATGGTTTCGTGCATTGCGACCGATTCGAAGATATTGATGAGGCTCGAGAGCTTGCGCCGGATAAACTCGGTTGCGTAGTGTTCGCTGGCGATGTTGATTGTGCCGTTGTGCCACAGTTCGCCGATTTCGACCATGGTGGGTTGGATGAGTTCGAGCAATACGTGTTCGAACTGGTGTATCGAGAATGCCTCGCTCAAGATACGTTCTGCGATGGTCGAATCATACGAAATCAGTGATCGCGAGAGTTCGCTGACCATTTGATCGAGACTGCGTGTCGTCGTCGTACTGGGCAAGATGAGGGAATCATCTTCTTCGAGCACATTCGTCAACAAGAGGACGGCGTGACTGATATTCATCCCTTCGGCGGTCCGATCGCGGAGCCAGCGAATGATAGTGATATCGCGTTCGGAGTAGAGCCGATGGCCGCCTTGTGTCCGTTGTGGACGCGGCACGCCATAGCGACGCTCCCAAGCACGGAAGGTGTCGGGTGGCACGGACGTCTCGATCGAGACTGCTTTGGTGTTGAAAATAGGTGTTGCAGAGAGTTGCACGAGCGATGGTGGTGGTTCCATGTCTTCATCCTTCCCTGCTAAACGTCAATAGCATACCGTACCACGTTGCAAAGTATTTGTCAAGGTTTGTGAGGCTTTTTGCACAGTATCAAACGCGCATGCGTACGCGCAGTGCGCATCAGAAATGACTTACAACAAGCGGGCGGGAACAATCGTGTGTATGCTCCCCAATTGGGTTTTGATGGCTTCCCAGTGGCTCCCGCGCGTCGCACTATACCAGAGTGTGCCGTGGGTATCTGCCCCCCAGAGCCGATCGGGGTGGTAGGGGGTGTGTGCAATGCAGACAAGCCCGGGCGCATCGGGAGAGTGTTGCCAGTCCGTATCGTAGATCCAGAGGGCGCTCCCATCGCTGCCAATCACACGTGCAGGTGTGCCGGCGCAGACCGCAACGGTGCGCACCGCGATTGGTGGTGCGGCGATGGGGGCATCGTCGACAATCCAATTGCCGGTTGTGGAGCATGTGACGGTGTGGAGCCCATCGTGACTGGCGACCTGATATGCCCACGGGTCATCGGGCTGCCAGCTGGTGCCGCCGTCAGGGCTTGTGTGGGCGCGTGTCGCCGTGCTGATGGCAAGGCGGTCATTGATGACGGAGATGCGTTCGGCAGTGCCGATGCGGCGCCACTGTGCCCCGCTGTCGGTGCTTAGGATGGCGTCGCTGTCGGTGCGTGCCAGGATGGTCGTGGGGGTGGTGCGTGAGGGGGCAAAAGCCATGATGCCGAGTTCGATGGGGTCACTCCAGTGTTGCCCGCCGTCGGTGCTTTCGTAGAGGTGCTCGGCATCACTACAGAGGACGTGCGTCGGGTCATCGGGCTTGGCCCAGACTGCGACGATGTCGCTCCCGGGGAGTGAATGCCCACTGCGGAGCCAACGGCCGATACCGCCCGGATTGCTGAACTGGAGTAATCCGGTGTCGGTCCCGACAAACAAGAGTTCTGCTTTGGCCATAGAATCCTCGCTGTATTAGGAGCGCCGTAGCGCCCGGATGGTCTGGACGATGCCGGTCTGTTGGCGGTCGGTCAGCGACCAGCCGGCGTGGGTGAGTGCGGTCGGGATGTCGTCGGCGCCAAAGAGGGTAATGCCCCCAAGCCCGAGCACCCGTGGACTGTGGGCGCCGGTCCGGAGCAGGTGCATGCTGTAGAACGTCGCAGCAGGGGTGCTGATGCGAGTAACCTCGGCCCAGATACGGGGGAGGTCCTCCATCTCGTTGAGGGAACCGCCGATGAGCGTGCAATCGACGCTGGCTGTCGCCAATGGGAGTGCCCGCGCGTCGGCGCGCACATAGGTAATGGCCAGCTGGGCTGCCGTGGCACGACGCTGGGCGTCGATGAGCATGGGGAGTGATCGATCGATGCCGATGACCGTTGCCTGCGGGTGCTGTAGGGCCGCAGTGCGCGCGTATAGTCCGTTCGAGCAGGCCAGGTCGAGGATGACGTGTGCATCGTTGGGGATGGCTGCGGCGACCGCCGTGAGCTCACGGCTATAGGGGAACGGTTGTCCACTCAGGATCGACAACGAGCGTGGTCGCCACAGGCGTTCGTAGGCCCAGGCGGTGATACGCCACTCGTTGCTCCAGGCAGCGATGCTCTGTGGCCGTGGGGCACCCAGCAGGTCGATGACGCCCCCGTGCACGGGGAACCGGTGGCCGCTGCGACAGACGACGGCGTGCGTTGGAGTGCCGGGTGCCCAATCGAGGGCGGCGCCACAGGTCGGGCAGACGATACATGTGGGGATGCTGGTGTGCATCAATAGCGTGGAATCGTCGGGTCGATGCGGGCAGACCAGTCGTCAATGCCGCCGTCCATGGTGGCGACGTTGGTATAGCCGTAGCGACTTGTCAGGGCGGCAGCGACGTGCTCGCTGCGCATGCCGTGGTGGCAGATGACGACGATGGCTGCGTCTTTGGCGAACGACTCGATCCAACTGGCCGAGGTGCTGATGGGGCAGAGGATGGTGCCTTCGATGCGAGCGATGGCGTACTCGTGCGGTTCGCGCACGTCGATGATGATGGTATCGGGCTGACTGGTGCGGAGTGCCTGGACGTCGTGGGTGCTGATGTGGCGGTAACTCATGGTAGTCGTGACTTCTAGACTGTGTGAACGATGCTGTGCTTATTATATGCGCGGATGAAAAACACCCCACGCGCCACAGCGCATGGGGTGTGATTGCTCTGGTGATTAGGGTACGACGGGTGGGATGATAGTCATATAGAGCTTCTGGGCAGCGTTGCCGCTATTGGCGACGGGGGCTATGGCTTGGATGTCAATGGCAAACGTACCAGCTGCCCAGGTCGCAGACTTGGCAGTGAAGCAGCTTTTGATGTCGGCGGTCTTCCAGGCAATGGTATAGGTAGGATTGCCTGCGAGCGTCCCCGTCGGTGCACCGATGGTGTCGCTGGCACTGTCGCTGACCATGGCGCCATCGCATCGGCCGGGAGCGGCGCCGGAGTCACCGTCCATGGCATTGGGGATGTCGGGGTAATACTGGAGCTTGCCGATGTCGTAGTAGGCGACGGGCGTGACCGCCTCACCCTCGATGGCCAGGCGTTGCGGGCGGAATATTTTGACACACAGGGTCTGATCGGCACTCGCCGCAATCGACACACGACTGCTCTGTGAACCATAGCGCGTATCACTCCCCGCATACGTATTGGAGCTATACGTCGCCGTATCACAGGCAGACGCAGTCGTGTCGGCACTCGTGCCAACGGCGACAATCATCGGGTGACTGATGAAGACAAACGTCGGCGAGGTGACAAACTCGTACTGTTTGCCGTCGGCGGTGGTGACGCGTTGCATGAAGGTATCTTGGCCGCTGATTTCGCAGGTGGGATCACACGTAAAGGTATATGGTGACAGGCCTGCCACCTCGGTGTTGTTCATTTTGCCGTTGCCCACGGTCCACTGCACGTCGCTGCCGCTGGTGGGCAACTCGACATAGTCCGTCGGCGCATAGGGCACGCTGATGCCCTTGAACTCGGTCTTGGTGACATTGCTGCCGCAGACGACCGTGATGCGCTGGATGGCATACGACAGGGTGGCGGTCAAGGCGCTCGAAGTCGTGGCTTTGCTGGACTCATAGCTCGTCCCCTGGGCATAGGCGTTAACGGTGCCAGAAAAGTCAGGCTGGGTTGCTTTGAAATTGCTGAACAGCGTGAACGAGGCTACTGACTCGCACAATACACCCGTACTCGGCGGGGTCAGCATACCGCTGGTGTCAGCGAAGTCTGGGATGGTGTCGCCGTCGTCGCTGACGTCAAAGGCGTTGATGATGCCGTCGAGGTCAGCATCGGCACCGTCGAGAAAGTCTACTGCCGTGGCTGCTGCCCGGTCTTCGGTACGGGCCGAGGCGGCTTTGCCGTACGTCCCGATGCCTTTGGGCACACCCGTGACTGCCGATACGGCCGACGTCGCAGCCAGCGCGTATTTGGTGGCGGTATAGGCATAGCCCTGGCCTTTGGATTTGGTTTTGACCGTGATAGCGCCCAGATTGAGGGTCGCCTGGGCAGGGGTCAATGCGTTGAGTGTGCTCGACACCTTGGTCGAGGCGGTGCGTGTCGCACTGGCCCAACTGATGATGACGGGACCGAAGTAGTCGCCGTCTTTGTCGATGAGGTGGAATCCAATGCCAGCGGGAATTTTGCCGCTGACGAGGGCGATCGACGATGATTTTTGGTTGAGGGTGGTCGTCGCGGTGGTAATTTTCTTGGAAAAAACCACTCGTCCGGTTTTGGACATGCCGAGCAGGGTATAGCCGATGATTTTGGAGCCACCTACATTGGTATCGCCGGCAGCACCGACGATAGTCGCTTTGACCGTCAATTGGGCCGAGGTGACGGCTGCCTGGGTCGTCAGGCGCGGGGTGAAGCTGAGCAGTATGGCACAGACGATGAGCATACTGCGACCAAGCCAGTGGAGACGATGCATGACTGCACCCTTTCTGTCGAGAACGTATTGGCAAAAAATCGATTGTTACGCGGAGTATAGCAGAATGTATTTTTAATTGTCTATGAAAAAATACGAGAATTGGATTTTTTACATAAAAAAGCATTCGTGTGGGGGACAAAAAACTGCTCCCCCCGCGTGTGCGGAAGGAGCAGTCGGTGAACAAAAAGGCTTAGGCGTTGCCGCAGCTGCCGCAACCGCCGCCGCTATTGCTGTACTCGTCAGCATCGGCGCCGCCCTCTTCTTTGGAGCGGAACGAGTGACCACAGCCACAGCTCGAGACTGCGTTGGGGTTGTCGATTTTGAAGGCGCCCTGGAGCATGTTGTCTTGCTGGAACGAGATAACTGCGCCGTCGAGGTAGCGAGCGCTGATGGGGTCAAGCATGACCTTGAGGCCGTGGGCCTCCCAATTGGTGTCGCCGTCGCGGGCCTCGTTGTCGAATGTCATGCCGTACTGCAGGCCGGAGCAACCGCCGCCCGAGACGAACACGCGCAGCGCGTAGTCGCTGATGTCGCGCTCGGCCATCATGGCCAACAATCGCTCTGCAGCGGCTGGCGTAATATTGACTGCGGGCGCCACGGGCACAAACTCGCGGAGCTGGATGTTTTGATCGAGCAATGTCATCACTGACCTCCTTGTGAGAAATTCTGATGAATACGATGTATTCATTGCGTGAGTATAGCAGAGAAGTTTTGTACTGACAACCCTTGTATGCCGGCACATGACAATTCGCTCTCCCCGCCATATTCCCTCTCGACTTTTTAGAACATTTGTGCTAATCTCAATACCAGCACAGCAAGGAGTCATGGGTATGCGCACTATTATGCATGTCGATCTCGATGCGTTTTTTTGTTCTGTCGAACAGCGACGCAACCCCACATTGGTGGGCAAAGTGTTTGTCGTTGGGGGGAGTGCAAACGACCGTGGCGTGGTTGCGACGGCGTCGTATGCAGCCCGTGCCTATGGGATCCACGCGGGGACGTCGACGGCCAAGGCACGACAATTGTGCCCCGACATCATCGTCGTCAAGCCAGACTACACGGCCTATACCGAGGCGGCCCAAGAGGTCATGGAGGTATTGCTGAGCGAGACATCGTTGGTCGAGCAGGCGTCGATCGACGAGGCCTATGTCGATTTGGCCGACATCGAAGAGCCATCCGAGGTCTTTGCGCGGCGGGTACAGTTGCGGGTAGCGACGGAGCTCCGGTTGTCGATTTCGTGCGGGATTGCCGGCAACAAGTTGGTCGCCAAGGCAGCCACAGACATCGGCAAAAAGCTCGCCCGTGCCGGCAAGATGCCCCATGCCATCTATGTGGTGCCGCCGGGCGGCGAGGCGACCTTCTTGGGGCCGTTGCCGGTCGATACGTTGTGTGGTATTGGGCCCAAAACCACCGAAAAGTTGCACGAACTGGGGATTGCCACGTTGGGTGAAATCGGTTGGACGCGCTGTAGCGACATTCGGGCGACGTTTTTGGCACGGCACGCCGAAGAGCTGATCCGCATGGCGCGGGGCATCGACGAGACGCCGATGGTCTATGCCTATACGGCCAAATCGTTGTCGCACGAGACGACGTTTATGCGCAACGTCGACGATCCGGCCGTCATCGAGAGCACGTTGCTGACCCTGTCGTACGACCTGGCACGGCGCTTGCAACGCAAGAACATGCGCTGCAAGGTGGTCCATTGCCGGATCCGCTGGGACATCCATTCGTCGATTGGGCGCCAATCAGCGTTGAGTCGGGCGACCAATCAGGGCCCCGAAATCTACGAACGCGCGCGATTTCTGTTGCGCTGTCTGTGGGATCAACGGCGCGAGATTCGGCTGGTGGGGGTAGGGGTGGCGCAGCTGGGCGACTACCCGCAGCAGTTGGGGTTTTGGGATGCACCGCTCGCAGACATTGCCACCGTGCCGGTGCCGGCCGACCCGGCCGAAGGGCGGGCCATCAAGATCATCGAGGATGCCGAGCAGTACATGGGCAAGGCGTTGTCGACGCACCGCATGGCCAATATGGTCGCCAAGCGCTGGAGCCCCTACCAATGAGGTACCGATACGACATCCCCCATTCGCCGGCATGGTGCACCACTGCGGTGCGTGCGCAATTGACCGCCGCCGTGACGCACCTGCTCACCCAGATGCGCATCGCCCGGCTGGTGGTGCCGACGGTGACGCGCGCCGTGGTGGCGGCGGTACAGCTCGAGGTGTGGCTCGAGCGCGCGGCATGGAGCAGTGATGGGGCCGTACGACGGCGTGTAGTGGGCTGTGCCCGCGATGTCGGGTATTGGTTGACGGTGGTGCGCAATACCGACCTCGTGCAGCGGTGTCTGGTTGAACCGGTGTTGCTGGTGAGTGAACAAATCGTCGAAGGATGGGGTGCACAGGCACCCCGGATGCTCAAGGAGGATGCGATGCCACGTGATCATGCACTACAGATACAGAGTTTCGGATTGGCGGTACAGGTGGTGACTATTGCGCAACAGGTGACGCCGTCGGTCCACACCGTCGCCATCGTCGAGGGCTTTGTGCGCAGTGGGACGCGCATCGGCGCCCACATCGAACGTGCCTTGGTCGATACGGTGCCACTGGCGCAGTCTGCGGACATCGCCGCGGCAGTGGATTGCATCCACGAGACATTGTATTGGCTCCGGGTGCTCGAGGTCAGTCAGTTGGTGACGGTGCCGGTCACCGAGCCGCTGTATGTCGACTGCGAGGCGCTACTGGGCGTGATTGAACAGACATGCGCACACCCGGTAGGGATGGTGTATCGACCGGACTATGACATGGTGAGCAGATGAAGATGGCACGCCGATGGAGGCGGCATGTTGAGCGGGGCTTATTGCAATAAGCCCCGCTCAAAAAGATTACGGCAGTTTGGTTGGTACCTTCGTGGGTATCCAGAAGGGTGTGCGGGTGTGGAACCAGGGCGTGCGTGTCCGGGTCTTGGTGAAGGTACGCGTCCGGGATGGGATGCGCGTCCGGGATGGGGTGCGCGTCCGGGTGGGGGTGCGAGATGAGGTTCGGGTTATGGATGCAGTAAAGGTAATAGTAAAAGTGAGAGACGGAGTGAATGTGCCTGACTGAGTAGGGGTGTTTGAAGATGTGAGTGTGGGGCTGATTGTACGAGTAATGGTTGGTGTGTCAGATGGCACACGAGTCCGCGTTGGTCTCGTAGTGACAGTACTCGTTGGAGTAACGCTTGCAAGTGCTTCAACTACAGCCTGAGGAAGAGAAATTCGCGGGACAGAAAATGTGTTGAGCGTACGATTGTCAGTTATTGGAATGCCAGAATTCCTGAGTGTGGATGAAATTGATGATACCGAAGCACTAGGATTAATACCTTTAAGAATTGCCCATGCACCAGCCACATGTGGAGCAGCCATTGAAGTCCCGTAGAGAGAGGAATAAGAGTCGAGGGGGTTTGTGACAGAAGAATAAATGGAAAAACCAGGAGCAACAAAATCAAGAAGTCTGTCACCCGAAGCATCAGGTGTGTTCATTGAACCTGATGGGGCGTTCGAAAAAAAAGCAATTTCGTCACTGTTTTGAGGATGATGGACGTCAGAAAGAGCAGAATTAGTCGTGCTTGCTCCAACAGAGATTGCACTAGAAACACATGCAGGTTCTGAAAGACCATTTGTTAGAGAATCGTTTCCACTAGCAACGATAGTTGCAATACCTGCGAGACGAAGTTGATCAATATATGCTTTGTGTGGGCTTGAGTTGCAAGCTGTAGCGAAGTTGTCACTGCCTAGACTGAGATTTACGGCTGCGAGCGTATTCCACCAGATACGTGTTCTGTTGATGTAGACCCAGTCGAGAGCTCTCAAAATATCTGAACTATACGCAACAAGACAATAACCAGTAGAAGTAGTTCCACAGATGTCAGAATTAATAATTGAATTTAATGCTGAAAACACCTTGATTGAGATAATTTGTGAACCAGGGGCGACACCAACAAGAGAACCTTTTGGAGATGTTACTCTGACGCCAGAAACGATTCCCGCGACATGCGTTCCATGCAAGCAATAGATTGAAATGGTAAATGCAGAACATGGACTTCCGCTGCCAAAAGATGTAGAGTAAGAAACCCCACTAGGACAAAGAGAGTATGAACCATCAAAAAGAGAGTACGTCGAAAAACACGCCTCATCAACAACTTTTCCCGCCAAAAAAGGATGCGTTGAGGACACTCCTGTGTCGAGGATAGCTACGGTTGTCCCCGTTCCATCATACCCAAGGGTGTTGACAGTTGTAGAACCAATGAGCGCCGTGCTTTCGTAGAGTGATGGCTTAAAGGTAATATCTTCATAAATAGTAGCAATGGAAGTATCGGAAAGAAGTGTTTTGAGATTTTTCCGTTGAAGTCTGCCGAATATCATCGGCACGACAACAGTAGTGCCACTGTATTGTTGGAATGCGGCTTGGTGGCGTTGGATGAATGCTTGTTGTATGCGGGCAATTGCTGCACGATTAACCTCAATTGTCGCAATGGAATCAGAAGCCCGCTCTTTTGTTGTTTGTTTGAGGACAATAATTACAGGAACTGAATCGGTCGAATTGCCCGCCTGTGAAAGCACTGAAATTTGGTAGATGAGCTGCGGATTATTCGGTTCGAGAATGCTCTGCGCATCGGCAGGGACAGATAAAGTAGGAGTTGTCACCGAAAAAATCACACTCATGCACAAAATGGTTAACAGCAAGGGTTTGAGAGCGAAGTTGATTTTCATAATTAGACCAATATACATATAAACAACTATAACGTAATACGTAAAAAAATGATAGACAGAATCCCGGCACACAACCACCCCCGCGACTTATCTGCAGGTTAATCAGAAGATGACAGAGCAGCGGGGTTGCATTAACACACGCAAACTACAGTACACACGGTGATGAACAGAGACAATAAGGAGTTCGCCGTGACGTTGAATCGTAACAACCGCCGGGCATTTTTGCGCATGAGTGCCATTGCCATGACGGGCGCCGTGATGGCTGCCTGTGGCCAGGCAATGACCGCCGCCCCGACCGCAGCCCCTGCAGAGCCGACCGCTGCCCCCGTCGATCCAACCGCAGTCCCAGCAACTGCAGTCGCCGAAGCACCTGTAGCCACTGCCGAGCCGGTGTTGCCACCAGCACCACCCGCAGGCCCATTGACCGCCGCCGAAATCGGCGGGTTCGATGCGCTGGTCGAAAAGGCCAAGGCCGAAGGTGAATTGACCGTCATCGCGTTGCCACACGACTGGTTGAACTACGGCGCAGTGATTGAGTCGTTCAAACAGAAGTATGGCATCAAGGTCAACGAACTCAACCCAGACGCAGGTTCGGGTGACGAAATCGCCGCCATCAAAGCCAATGCCGGCAACACGGGGCCACAGGCTCCTGACGTCATCGACGTCGGTTTTGCGTTTGGTCCGTCGTCCAAAGAAGCCAAGTTGGTTCAGCCATACCAAGTACAGACCTGGGGCGATATCCCTGCGGACCTCAAGGACGCCGAAGGCTACTGGTACGGCGCATATTATGGTGTGCTGTCACTGGCCGTGAACAAGGACGTCGTGACCAATACCCCCAAGGGTTGGGCCGATCTGGCGAAGCCAGAGTACAAGGGTCAATTTGCATTGACCGGCGATCCACGTTCATCCAACCAGGCAATCCAGAGCGTCTATGCTGCTGGTTTGGCGAACGGCGGCACGTTGGACAACGCACTCCCAGGCCTCGAATTCTTTGC
The DNA here is from genome assembly GCA_947462525.1 of Roseiflexaceae bacterium. GTDB lineage: Bacteria > Chloroflexota > Chloroflexia > Chloroflexales > Roseiflexaceae > UBA965. The sequence continues at coordinate 10,938 of CANHPK010000016.1, forward strand.
CAAACTCAAAGAAGAAGGCGTCTTGGTAGAGACAATGGGTAACGCATCACTGTTTACCCAGGGCGAGACCCCCATCATCCCGATGTGGTCGTACCTGACCCTGGCCATGCGTGACACCGCTGCCGGCAACCCAGAAGTCGAAGTCATCATCCCCGAGCCCGTGTTTGGTGGCGTGTATGTGCAGGCCATCAGTGCCTACGCACCACACCCATATGCTGCCCGCCTGTGGCAAGAGCACTTGTTCAGCGACGAAGTGCAGTTGATCTGGGCCAAGGCATACGGCGTGCCGACCCGCTTCGCCAAAATGCTCGAAGCAAAGGTTGTACCGGCAGAAGTACTGGCCAACATCCCATCGGCAGACTTGATGGCCAAAGCAACCTTCCCAAGCCTTGAGCAGTTGACGGCCAGCAAGACCCTGATCACCGAGCAGTGGGATAGCATCGTCAAGATGGAAATCAAGAAGGTCGACTAATCACGTTCGCAGACCAACACTCCCCGGCTGCAGTTTGTCTGCCGCTGGGGAGTTGTGAGGATATTCGATGACAGAAAAGCGACGCGTGCCGAAGAATCTGGCGCACTATGCGCCATATCTCGGGGTTGTGCCATTTGTGATCTTTGCGATCGTGTGCATGGTGTACCCAACGGGTTTGATGCTCCGCGAGAGCTTTCGCGATGCACAAGGTGGCTGGACGGTCCAAAACTACATCGACCTCCAAAATCCACTGATTGTCGAAGCGTATCTGATGAGCATGCGGATCAGCCTGACCACAGCCGTTATTGGCGGTGCGTTTGGACTGGTCGTTGCCATTGCGATTGTGCACGGCGGTATGCCACGTTGGATACAAGGGGTTATTCGGACATTTAGTGGTGTGGCGGCAAACTACGCAGGGGTACCGTTGGCCTTTGCCTTTGTGGCGACCATCGGGCGACTCGGATTTGTGACGGTGCTGTTGAAGAGCATCGGCATAAACATCTATGCCAGTGGGTTTACGTTGTACTCCTACATCGGGTTAGTCGTGGTGTACGTCTATTTTCAGTTCCCCTTGATGATTCTGGTCATGACACCAGCGCTCGAAGCATTACGCCGCGAGTGGCGTGAAGCGAGCTTGATTCTGGGCGCTACGGCAGGGCAATACTGGTGGTATATTGCGCGCCCCATTTTGCAGCCGACCGTGTTGGCGGCATTGTTGCTGTTGTTTGGCAATGCGTTTGGCGCATTTGCGACCGCATATGCACTGACGGGTGGGACGATTACGATGGTGACCAATGTCATTGCCCAACAAATCAGTGGCGATGTGCTCCATAACGAAGGCCTCGCGTATGCAATGGCAATGGGCATGATTGTCATCATGAGTATCACGATTGCCGGGTATGCATTGTTGCAACGCCACACGCAGCGGTGGCTACAAAAGGATGCAGCATGAGTGCACGTATCTGGAGCTGGCTGTGGGTGGTGCTCGCATGTGGGTACTTTTTTGTGCCGGTCTTGGCCACTGCGGAGTTTTCGCTCAAAGCCAAAAAGGGCATCTATAGCCTAATTGCCTACGAGCGTGTCTTTGCAGACCCGCGTTTTGCGACGAGCTTCGGCTTTTCGATGCAAATGGCACTGATCACGATTGTGTTGTTGGTCGTGTTGATTGTCCCGACGTTGTTGGTGGTGCATTTGGCATTACCCAAGGTACGCAACGCACTCGAATTGGTCTCGATGATGCCGTTTGTGATCCCGAGTATCGTGCTGGTATTTGGGTATATCCGTGCGTTTGGTCGTGCACCTTTTGCTTTGACACAGACGACCATCGGTACGTATGC
>CANHPK010000017.1 GCA_947462525.1 Roseiflexaceae bacterium
CGACCATCTGCTCGAGCTCTTTGGTGTCTGCCCGCGTTGTCATCGTGCCCATACCGCCCGCTAAGCAAGGATGTCCTATGCACTACCACACCATCATCGTCGGTCTCGGTGGCATGGGGAGTGCCGCTGCGTACCACCTCGCAGCCCGTGGCGAAAAAGTCCTCGGTATCGAGCGCTTCTCCCCCGCACATCGCAATGGATCGAGTCACGGTCACTCACGCATCATCCGCCAAGCATACTTCGAACACCCCTCGTATGTCCCATTGCTCAAGCGTGCCTTTTCGCATTGGGATGATCTCGCACGCCAAGCAGACGAGGATCTTTTGCACCTCACCGGTGGCCTCAACCTGGGTCTGCCCGATAGCGATGTGATTACCGGCACGCTCGCGAGTGTCCGTGCCCATGACCTCCCACACGAATACCTGACCGCGGCTGAGATACGCCGTCGCTATCCTGCATTCACTCCGAGCGACGACATCGTCGGGGTGTTCGAACGCAATGCCGGGTATGTCGTGCCCGAGGCTGCGGTGCGCACACATCTGCGCCTCGCCGCCCAGCACAGCGCCACCCTACGATACAACGAGGTCGTACAGTCGTGGCAGGCCACCGAGAGCGGGGTCACCGTGACCACCGACCAGCGTACATACACTGCCGATCACCTCATCCTGTCCCCTGGTGCCTGGGCTCCTGAGCTCATGCGCGACCTGGGGTTACCGCTCCGCGTCGAACGCCGTGTGCTCCTCTGGTTTGACCCGATTGGCGGTGAAGCCCCCTTCGACGAGGCCAATTTCCCCGTCTATATATGGGACTGCGGTGAAGGGGTGTCGTTTTATGGCTTCCCCAAGCAGCCCGGCACACCCGGCATCAAGGTCGCCATCCACACCGTCGGTCAACACTGTGCGCCTGACACCATCGACCGTGCACTCAATGATCACGATGTTGCATCACTCCAAGATTTGGTACGCGAGCGCGTACCGGCGCTCCTCGGGCCGATGCGAGACTATGCGACCTGCATGTACACATTGACTCCGGACGAGCATTTTGTCATCGCCAAACATCCCGCACATCCGCAGGTCGTGCTTGCGTCGCCCTGCTCCGGCCATGGCTTTAAGTTCACCCCGGTCATTGGTGAGGTGCTTGCCGATCTCGCCATGCATGGCCGTACGAACCACGACATCTCGCTCTTTTCGTTGCGCTTCTAACCGAGGGATATTATGCCGCCACTGACGTTGAACGCTGTCCATGACTTGCGTCTCCGCACCGCCGCTGCCCTTGCATCGGCCGGTATTGTCCTGACACCCACCGAGCAATCCACTATCGAAATCGCAGACTGCGGCCTCGGCGAGATCATGACAACCGGGCTGCAACTCATCACCTACATCAATACCGATCGGTGCTGTGCCAAAGAGCTCGTCCTTTTTGCCCATCAGCTGTTCCCCGAGCACCGCCACCCCCCGGTCGGCGCTGATCCCGGCAAAGAAGAGACCTTTCGCTGTCGGCAAGGCACCCTCTATCTGTATGTCGAGGGAGCGCCTACCAGCAACCCGCGGGCCACACCGCCTGCTACACGACGTCCGTTTTTGACCGTTTGGCACGAGATCATCTTGCAGCCCGGTGACCAGTACACCCTGCAACCCAACATCAAGCACTGGTTCCAAGCCGGGCCGGCAGGGTGCATCGTGTCTGAGTTTTCTACCCGGAGCACCGACGAACACGACGTCTTCACTGATCCAGCCATTATTCGCATCCCGACTATCAACTAAGGAGCACCCATGTACATTTGCCGCTACACCATCGACAAGAACAGCATCCGCATTGGCTTTGTCGACAACCAGCAGGTCTACGACATCACCGCCCGATTCCCCAGTATCACGGCGTTTTTGCGGTGGACCATTGGCCGTACAGACGCAGGCTCGGCCCTCAGAAAAGCCCTGCACGGCACACAGCCTACCGCACCGCTCAGCAGTGTCACCCTCCTGCGCCCCACCGATGAACAAGAAATCTGGGCTGCCGGCGTCACCTACGAGCGCTCCCGTGTCGCCCGCGAAGAAGAGTCAGCCAATAGCGGCATCTACGACCGTGTCTACCGGGCTGCCCGACCCGAAGTTTTCTTCAAAGCTACCCCGAGCCGGGTCGTCGGTCCAATGGAGCCCGTCGCCATCCGACACGATGCCAGTTGGAACGTCCCCGAGCCCGAACTAGCCCTGGTCATCAACCCCGCCAAAGAACTCATCGGATACACCGTCGGCAACGATATGTCATCGCGTGACATCGAGGGCGAAAACCCGCTCTACCTCCCACAGGCAAAAATGTACGGCCGGTGCTGCGCCGTCGGGCCGATGATTGCCCTGGCAGAACACGTGGCCGACCCCAAAAACCTCACTATCGCCATCGAAATTCAACGCAACGGCGCCGTCGCCTTCGCAGGCACGGTCAACACGTCCAAAATCGTCCGTTCCTTTGCCGAGCTCATCGACTACCTCGGTCGCGATAACCTCTTCCCCGACGGCGTTCTGCTGCTCACCGGCACCGGGATCGTGCCTGCAGACGACTTCACCCTCGAGTCCGGTGACTCGGTCAGTATCACCATCGACGGCATTGGGACGCTCCACAACCCCGTCGTACGTGGCTGCGCCTAGCTCGTCTGTTCCGTAATATGCGAAAAAACAGCGCGCGCCGTCAATGACGGCGCGCTTTTTTGATTTGGTTTCACGCTGGCTTGCGGGTACCACGCAGCACTCAGGCGGGTTAACGATTACGCGTCCAACAGACTCCACAATTGTTGCACAATGTGGTCGGGATTCACCTGCAGAAACTCCGTCGTATCGACCGTCAAACACGCACCGGGCAAGTCGAGCGGGGTAATCCTGCCGACGTGTAATTGTGATTGGAGCTCTTGGATTAATGTTCCTTCATGATGGCCAGGATGACGCTTGCCGGACAATCCACGTGCCCGATGGCGTGCCAGCAACACATCACCGTCACATACCACCAGTACCTGCACCCATTGCGTCGTGGTCTGCTGGACGGCACGGAGGAAGCGTGGGGTGTCACGTTCGCAGTCGAAGTTCCCTTCGATGACGACATCCCGGCCTGCGAGCGCTTCACGTTGCAGCCACAGAAAGAGCAAATCCATGCTCGCCGCACTCAACTTGCGCGACCACGGCCGGTCGCCCCAACCGATGCTTTCAAAGAGGGACTCCTTGATCATATCTTTGGTAAGGAGCGGCCAGCCGAGTTGGTGTGCAATTTTGCTCGCCAGTGACGTTTTGCCTACCCCAGGCAGCCCATTGACCACGACAACGCGACTCTTCATGCCTTGACAATCAACTTGTGGGTCGTAATCGAATCGAGGTACTCCATGTCGAGCAGTGCGCCACTCCCGATGCTATTTGGCACCGTCAGCGTACTATCGCCATTCAGCACAAACGGGTTCGTCACGATGTCGCGCACAAAGTAGCGTGCATTGGCACTGATGTCGCCCGGTAGCACAAAATTGGGCAGGCTCGCCAGAGCCACGTTTGCCGCCCGACCAATACCGGTCTCGAGCATACCGCCGCACCACACGGGGATATCTGCGGCCAATGCCATGTCATGAATCTGCTTCGATGCGGCAAACCCACCCACCCGTGAAGGCTTGATGTTGATGACCCCACATGCGCGCAACTCGATAGCCCAGCGGGCATGCTCGGGCGAAACGATGCTTTCATCAAGACAAATGGGGGTTTTGAGTGCACGCTGGAGTTTGGCATGATCAATGATGTCGTCATGCCCCAACGGTTGTTCGATCAACAACAACCCGTACTCGTCGAGTTGTGCCAAGTGCTCGGCATGATCAAGCGTGTAGATGCTATTTGCATCGACTTGGAGCATGATGTGCGGCCAAGCGGTGCGTACCGCACGCGTCGGCTCGATATCCCAACCCGGTTTGATTTTCAATTTGATACGCTGATACCCTGCATCGACATAGGCTCCGACGACCTTAAGAAGCGTGTCGATGTCTTTTTGGATGCCGACCGACACACCGACACTGACCGTCTCGCGTACGCCGCCGAGCATCGATTTGAGGCTTTGCTGCTGTGCATGACCAAACCAATCCCACACCGCGAATTCGAGCCCCGCTTGGGCGATGCGATTGGCACGCACATTGGCAAAAATGCGTTGGACGTCATAAGGGTCAGTGATGTCGTGCTTCATCAGCACCGGTGCAAGGATATCACGCAACATAATCATTGCCGTGGCAGTGGTTTCTTCGTTGTACCACGGTCCGGGGCCGACCGGACTTTCGCCCCAGCCCGTTACCCCATCTGCATCGATACGCACCAAGATGGCATTACTGCCTGTTTCGCGCCAGCCACTCGTCTCGAACGGTGAGACATACGGCAAATCAATCGAACGTAACTCTACCTGTTGAATACGCATAGTGTTGCTCCTACATCCGTGGCCGGACGAGATAGTGCCATCCTCGCTGGGGCACCTGGATACAATCGACGACGTGATACCCCGCAGCAAACGCTGCCTCGAAGTACTCCCGTTGCATCATGCGCCAGGCGTGCAACCGTGGCGTGTCGTGCGTGCGCAACAGCGCGAGCTGTTCGGGCAACGGGATAGCGACGGTTTGCCCATCCCAGTTCGGCATTTGAACGGCGTGCGGCATATTTTCTGCGACATGCACGGGGAACGCGATATCGACCGCAGTCCAATCGGGGTATTGCTGGGCGAGATGACGTTCGGTGCGTGCATCCTGCAGGTACCACTCGGCTTCGAAGCGGTCGCTCGGCGCGCCGGCATTCAATGCATCGGTCATTTCGCCATACACATCACGCTTGTAGGTCGAACAGAGAGCCCCCAGGCGGTGGATGTTGAACGTCCCATTGACGATTTGGAGCGGATCGTACGTCCATGTCATCACATTTGTCTGCCCATGCGCGATTAATTGATCGCGTTGTGCAGTCTTGAGCCGCAAGCCGATATCGCGGCCACGATACTCGGACAGCACTCCCACAATATGACTGCAGTATTTCAGTGTGGGAGGCATCGTATGTGACAATCCGTACCACCCCAACGCAAAGCCGACCATCCCGTGTGCCTCACGCGGGCCGTTGTCATCGTATGCGCCGAGGAGCACACAGTCATTGTGTGCCCAGGTAATCAACACGTGGGTAGGGATGATTTCGTCATCGGTGTTTGCCCAGACCCGGTTGTGCACGTACTGCAAATCGGCGCATCCCGCCAGATCGGTAATTGGCCTGATTGTAATTGCCATACCATCTCCCGCGTGCTTAGGGGTTCGGTCGTTTGAGCTCTACCAACCACGGGCGCGTGGTGAAGTCACGGCGGACATCATCGAACAGGGTCAATGCATCGGCCGCGCTGACAATTTCGCTGAGCTTCACGTATACCGCATTGCGCTCGTCGAAGCACAAAGTGGGGACTCCGAACGCCTTGTACTGCGCCACGGCATATTCGTGATCGCGCTTCAATACGTCCAGTAACGAGCGGTCTTGGACATCTGCATGGTAGCGTTGCATATCGATGCCGCAGGTTTCCGCCACTGCAGCGACCCCCTCACGTGTCGCAACGTCGCTCTTGGTCACATGCCGTGCTTCGTAGGCATTGGCACGGAACAGCTGGAACGCCGCAAGGCTCTGCCGGCGCACCGCCTCGGCCCCCCAAAAAAGATTCAACCCGCGAAAATTTTCCCACCCCTCTTTGGCACCTGCGTAGTCATGTGCTTGGTTCCAGACGCGCCAATCAGAGTCAGCGGGGGTGTTTATTTGTTCCAGCGAAAAAAAGCGCCAATCGATCTGTACCTCGGGGCGCTGCGCGACCACCAGGTCTAGCCACCGTGACGCACGCCAGGCAAATGGACAGAGCACATCAAAAAACACGGTCATCTTCATCGTTTTGTTCCTTGTTGCAATGCAGCTAGTGTAACACCAACCGTCTCAACCGTCATCCGAATGGCTGCGTAATCAGGCGCTCATAGAGCAGACGCTGGCGTTCCCCGGCACGGCGATAGGCCTGATGCGCTACGTCGTCAGGGGTGTAAGAGACGGTTGGTGCGGTCGGCAATGCTGCGAGCGAAGGGATAATCCCCAGCGAGCGCAACGCGACGACTGCTACCCCGCGAGCAGTGGCTTCTTCGACACCCGATGCATACACCGGTCGCCCCAGGACATCGGCACATATCTGCATCCAGACCGGCGACTGTTCGAGTGCACCGCCGCTGGCGATGACTTGCCCCGTCACAGGCAAGCGTGCCGCAATCTGCCCAAAGCGCAACGCAATCGACTCGAGGCTCGCACGCAACAAGTCAAAAGGGGTCGTCCCCAAATGCAACCCATGGATCGTCGCTTTGGCATCTCCCGCCCAACCGGGGCTGCGTTCACCGGCAAACAACGGCAGAATGGTCAACCCATGCGTATCCGCACGGTATTGCCCCAATTGGTGTTGGATGGTGGCGTCGTCACCATCTATTCGCAACGTGTCGGACATCCATTGAAAAACGTTGCCGCCTTCACTCGTCGCACCCCCCACCAGCGCAGTCTGCCGATCGATCCGATAGCACCACAACCCTGCGGGGGGCATCGGTGTGCCCGGCAATGCGATGCGCATGGCACCCGTCGTTCCCACCGTCAATGCGAGGAATCGCTCGTCGACACACCCGCTCCCCACATTTGCGGCTGCACCATCGCCCATGGCGCCATACCATGGCACATGTGCCAACGCTGGCCAGCGCGCTGCCCACGCTGCACCCAGCGCCGGCAACGGGACGTCGACATCGACAATCTGCGCAAACATGGCAGCATGCACATCGAGTTGTTGGAGCCAGACATCGTCCCATTGCAGCGATTCGCGATGACACAAGCCCGTCCACGCTGCCTCGCTTGGGGTAACCCGTAGTGCGCCCGTGAAGTAGTAGCCCACATACCCACCGATGGGTACCCAGTGTGTGGCACGTTGCCACTCTGCAGGCATTGCAGTCTGGAGCCAACGCAGCCGTGCCGGCCAATAGTTGGGGCGAATCAGACAGCCAGTCCGGGCATGGACGGTTGTCTCTGCATATTCGGCTCGGAGGGTACGGCTTGCGTCGTCGCTTCGGGTGTCGGCATAGGTGCGCAATGGCCCAACAGGTTGACCAGTCGCGTCCAATCCCACCATGGTGGTGGCCATGGTCGCTATCCCTACTGCCACAATGTCATTGGCACGTGGGCCCAGTTGCATGATGACATCGTCGATACATGCAACCACATCGCTCACGAGCTGAGTGGTATCGACTTCGGCAGCTCCCGTTGCATCCGACGTCACCGTGACGGCGCGCCGACCTTCGACGTGTGCAATACGATGGGCGGTCCGATCGTAGGCAAGTACACGCAACGAACTCGTTCCGATATCAATGGTCAAAACCAAGGCACTATCACGATTTGTTGACACACGGTTATGCATAGGTTCACTTCGGCTGTGGTGGTCACACTATTCTACCAACACAACAAACCGCCACGACACAGACGTGTCGTGGCGGCGGGCAGTGTACGAAACTATCGTGGGGGACGAACTGCGAGTGTAATAGAAAACTGCTTTTCTTCGGTGCCTCGCAGCACCGTGAGTGTGACGGTGTCACCCGGGTTGTAGCGCAACAGGACACCACGGAGCGAATCGGTTTCGCCGAGCCGGACCCCGTTGAGCGTCAAGATGACGTCGCCAGGCAAAATACCAGCTGCTTGTGCCGGACCGCCATCAGTAACACCCGATACAAACGCACCTTGTTTCACTGTCAGTTTTTCGGCTTCGACTATTTCCGGAGTTACCATGCCGTACGATATCCCCAAGAACGGATAGCGCACTTCACCGTATTTCACCAGCTGCTCGGCTATTTTGCGGACAATCGTCGATGGCACTGCAAAACCCAGGCCTTGTGCCGAATCCATCGATGCCGAAGAACCACGAACAACCAACGTGTTGATACCGACGATTTCGCCCCGTGCATTCAGCAACGGACCACCGCTATTCCCGTTATTGATAGCGGCATCGGTTTGAATCAACCCTTCGGGCGCATCGTTCCCGACATTGCGGTTCAAAGCACTTACCACGCCGACCGTCACGGTGTTGCGATAACTCCCCAGCGGGCTCCCGATAGCAATGACCGGTTCGCCTTGTCGGAGCGCATCAGAATCGCCTAACACCATCACAGTCGGGATGGGATCAGTAACTTGAAGAACTGCTATGTCGTTGAGCGGATCGGCGCCAATCAGGGTTGCATCATGACCGGTACCGTCGGCAAACAACACACGCAATACCTCGGCACCTTCGATGACATGGTTATTCGTTACGATATAACCGTCTGGACTGATGATTGCACCCGATCCCGTCGATGTCGGCATGAACATCTCAGACGCGTTTGCATAGTTCTCGACGGTGACGACCGCATCACGTACCCGTTCAATCATCGCAGGGATATCTTCACCTGCTGCTTTGGCTGCCTCGGGAGCCGGCGCAACTGGGATTGCAGTTGGGATGGCTGCAGCAGTCGTTGCAGTCGGTTGTGGCTCGGCCGTATCGTTCGTCGAAACAACCGTAATCGGCTGACTCAGACGCTTTTGGATGAGATACACCGATGCACCGGCACCAGCCAACGCTCCAAGGATTGTCCCTCCCGCAAGCGTGAGTAACAACACAACAACCATGATGAACGTATTTGTCCGACCCATGTTTCCCTCTTTACACTCAACGGAGTCTGCTCCGACAATCACATCATCCGTTACATGACTAAACTCGTCGTGAAAATGGTATGAGCATCAGATGAATCACCTTCACACACATCTCGTCTGCGACGCATGGTGATGGTATACTTTGGTATGCCATGCGACGTTGATGGCCCATTGTACTCTGCATGACGTTCACCGCCGAACACATGCCACACACTGAGGGGACATATGATCCTCGAGCAACGTTTCGGAGCGGCCCAAATTGCGGTCCGCGCCACAGATGACCTATTGGTTTGCGCCCAAACCAGCACAGCCCACACCGTTGATGCAATTCGACGCGACATCTTCAAAACTGCCTGGCAACTCATTTGTCAAAAGCAAGCCGTTGGGTCTCTTGTCAATCTCTTGAATCCATTGCTGTACCATCTCGACGCAGTCGCGACGGTGTCTGAGCTCCAACAGACCGTCGTCGCGTCGTTGACGACGTTCCGTCATCAATTGACCCACCGTGTTCCCGATACCGCAGTCCAAAGCATGTCGGTGTTGACTCACTGTCAACGCGTCATGTTGTACGGCTACAGCACCACGGTGCTCTATGCGTTACAGCATGCACTCCGCAACGGGCAGCGCATCGACGTGGTGTGTGTGTCGGGTACCGATACCAGTGCCCACCGTGCGTTGTGCGACCGAATTGCAGCGATTGGCCTGTCGGTGACCACGCTCGAGTATGCACAAAGCGAAAGCGTCCTCGATCGTGTAGATGCGGTTGTTGTAGGCGCTGACACCCTCGATGCATATGGACTCATCAACACTGTCGGTACGGCACAGCTTGCGACCGCCGCACATGCTGCACATGTGCCCTTCTACACGTTTTGCACAAGCGAAAAATTCTTGCCTGACGCGTTCTTTCATGGCGAACGCCAACCGTCGCCGCTCGATGATTGCACCTGCGCTCCATCTTCGGACAAGCCCAAAACGCTGGATGTAACACCCATCGAGCAGGTGACAGGCGTCATCACCGAACGCGGGTCTCTGCCTGCACCGGCAATCGAAGCCTGGTTCGCTGCCGAACGCATTCATCCCTGGTTGAGTGGACGTGGCACGATGCTCGACATCCATCCCATCCTCCAACCGTAGCCCCAACCACCATGCAGGAGGGTTGTGACGAGACAGCGCAGTCCATCATCATCGAGGCGTTCTCTACCGAGGTGGCGGCGCACGCTCCAAGGCTGCAACACGTGGCTCGTCTTTGCATGCCTCGTTGTCTGTCTCGTCTCGGTATTCGTGTGGCGTGTTTTTTTTGCACCACATCCCACCGTTGGGACTGACAGCACCCCGTGGGAGTCGTTGCTGAGTACATCATTGACCCGCAATCCGCGATTCGCGCCGCCGGGTAGCACCACCATCCGCGGCACGCCAACGATCACCGCAGCCCGCATAGACGAGATCCTCCGACTCTACAACTCACCTGCGCAGGGCACAGGGCACATCTGGATCGACGAAGGCATCGCGTACGACATCAATCCTGTCTATGCGCTGGCGTTTTTTATGCACGAATCGAATCTGGGAACCAATCCCGAATGGTCCGGTTGGAAGGAAGACGGGACAAGCACACACAACGTCGGCAATATCATTTGTGCCGGTTACTCGCGTTGTCACGGCAGATTTCGCGATTATGCAACCTGGCAAGAGGGCATTCACGATTGGTATCGTCTGATAGCGCTTGAATATATCGATCAACGCGGCATTCATACCGTCGAAGACATCATCCCTGTCTACGCCCCCGAATTCGAAAACGACGTCGAGACCTACATCGGCAGCGTGCGCGAGTATGCGCTTCAATGGAGTGCGCCATAACTGCTGGTCCGCACACATCCAACCCAACGCCGCCTGCGTACTCTACGCAGGCGGCGCTTTCGTTGTAGCTTCATGTTCACGCCGCCTTTTGCTATTTTGGGGCGCTCAAATCGCGATACACATACCACGCTTTGCGATACACACTCGGGCGGCCCGACACGCGGTAACATGCCCCACCGACGCACGCACCATCGACAAATGGAATATGGACGAGTCCCCACTTTTGTGCGTTTACGCCACTCGCAGGCGGGAAGTCTTCATACTTAAACCAGAACACCACCGCTACTTCACGGGCACCGTTGGCGAGCTTCCGGGCAGCCAAAATACGGTAGGTTGTCCCCAAGAAATCCGCCTGGCCTTGCTCGTGTTGCCGTCCATACCCCACGTTATAGCCGAGTTCCGTTACCCATATCGGTCGTAGCTCGTCACCCAATGTGCGCAAGCGAGCCCGAATCCGGTCCATCGCCTGTGTCATGGTGGTCACACCGAGGTACTGCAGTTCGACCGGGTAGGGGTGATAGCCGACACCATCAATCGGCCATCGGCCCATCTGCTGCTTTGCCGTGGTAAACGCACGGGACTGATAGATTGCGGCCAAATAATCGATATCGGTCTGCGCCGACTGACCTGGCTGTGCGTCGGTTCCGCGTGGATGCAACCCGCCCAAGATGATTGGGGTCCCTGCGCATGCCGCTCGCAATGTCCCACCGTTGCACGCACGATATAACGTCGTCGTCAGCTGCGCCCATACTTCCGCCGGGATCGCATTGTTTATCGGGCCATCCACACGGTAGCGGGGTAATCGATTTGCTTCGTTGAGCACCTCGATCGCGCCGATGGATTTGCCATAGCGTTGGATGATGCGCTGAACACGGCCCATCCAGACCCGCATGTAGGTGTTGTAGCGCGGTCCATAGCGTGCATCGGTGGTGTATGGTCCTTTGCGTATTTCGTTTGCATCGACACCCATCACCACGTCAAAGTTGACGAGCAACAACACGTTCAGTCGTTCACGCGGTGCAACGGTCTTGAGAAAGTAGTCATATTGCGCAATTGCTGCATCGACTGCAGCATCGGATGCCGAATAATCCGCTGGTATGCGGATGTCAATGCGCACCCAGCGCACGCCGAGTGCAGACATCGTGCGCCCCATCGTGTCTTGACTCACGATATTGGGTTTGCCAGCGATCGTCTCGAAAAACGGGTCACGACCGACCAATCCCATCATCGCAGCAGGGACCGTCGTACCCGGCATCCGTGTCGCCGTGGGCGTCGCAGTGGGCATGATTGTCCGCGTCGGCGTCACCGTCCCGCGGACCGCTGCACGCACATGCGATTGTTTCGGCTGGATTGCATGCAGCAACCCGCCGAACACCGTGACACAAATGAAGAGCCGTACCAACCCTTGCAGTACCATCAACACCTCGTCGGAGCGGTCAGCGATTGTCCTGGCGAAAATCGACCGCACGCTGCATACGCTTGGTCAATGCCACTGCACCATAGAACGAACTAATACTCAAGAACAACACTGCCACCAAACAAAACACCACGCGGAGCAACGTCTGTGTCCCATCTGCAGTCACGGTGCGCACCGGAGTGAGAAGCGCTGCGGATTGTTCGGTACTGACCATGCAGGGAGCAATGCTTGCAGTATTTTCGACGATCAACAGCGTAACCACCCGAGACCCGTAGCCTGCACCGATGTCTGCATCGGGTTGGGCTTGTACCCGCCACAGCCCGGCACAGGTTGCTACCCCCGACCCAATGACGACCACCGGTGCATAGACTGGCAACTGATGGAGCAGCGGTACGTACCATTGATCGGTGCACCCAATGCATTCGACGCGAATGGTGACCGTCGACCCAGCCGAGGCTATCGGCAACGTGAGCATCGTACCCGCTTGGGTGAGTGTGCCAGCAGCCGGCGTGGATCGCATGTACGGGGTCAATGTCGGGATTGGTGTTGCATCGAGCTCGCCGTTGAATTCGAGAATTTCGGTTGTTTCGAGGGGCACCGCGTACCGTTCGATGAGCCGACCAAGCGTGTCGGACTCGTC
>CANHPK010000018.1 GCA_947462525.1 Roseiflexaceae bacterium
TGCTTCGGTGGCGTCGTCGAGATGCTCGATGACCATCGAAGAAATCACCAAATCAACACTCTGTGGTTCGAGTACGAGCGTACAAAAATCTGCTTCGGCCACCGCAAGCGTGCCGCTGCGAATGGCGTCAGAAAAGCGGTTCTGCAGTGATTCGACGGTCTCTGTCGAGAGATCATACGCGGTGCCGCGCCAGCCGAGTTCCAGCAAGAGTGCCGTGATTTCGCCCGTACCAGGGCCTACCTCCACAAACACGCCGGGTTTGATCCGTGTGAGCCGCTCACGCACATGCATGAGTTGCAGGATTGTCCCAGGCGGCAACACCGTCGGCTGCGTCATACTATTTCTTTCCAACCCGCGACGCGATGTACGCATCGATCGACTGCGGTTCTGCGTATGCATACCCGAGAATCTGCTTTGCTTCATCCGAAGGTACGCCGGGCATGCTGTTGGGCAAATTGATCTGCTGCTTGAAGAACGGGATGTTGTAGACGTGATTGATGGCGCGGCGATCTTTGTCGGTCGAGTTAAAACCGCCGGAGTGATAAATCATGCAGTCCAACACGATGAAGCTGCCGGCTTTGGCTTCTGCCTGCACCGCATGACGTGCGATGTACTGCGCCGATGGGAACGGCTCGCGCAAATGCGTGGCTGGCAAGACGTAGGTCGCGCCATTGGCGGTTGTGAAATCGTCGACGCAATACAGCGCATTAATTGCCAACACGCTCGAAGACACAAAGTGCTGGTACGGCAAATCGCGATGCCACGAGCCTTGGTTGTAGCCCTGTTTGGCAGGGTTCACAATACCGTTTTGTTGATTGAGCACAAACGATCCTTTGATGAGTTTTTTGAGCAACTGCATCAAGTTAGGATTGAGTGCCAGTTTGATAAAGGTATCATGACCGCTCGTGCACATGCCGCGGATGGTGTTGTGTTCGTTGCCCGATTGGAGCAGTTCGAGGCCATATTTGGCGGTATATTCGGCACGGACGGTGTCGAACTCAGCCGCGATGTGGGCCACCTCGGCGGGGCTGAACCCTGCATCGAGCACCGCATAGCCGAGGTGTTGTATCTGTTCGACGGCTTCGTCGAGCGCGCTGTCGACCATTGTCTGTTCGAGGATGCCGTACGCTTTGGTAGGTACTGTGCTCATCGTCTCTTCCTTCACTCGTATCAATGCACAACGTGGCGTTCTATTCAGTATTCTAATCTTTTGTACCCAGATACGCAATACACGCGGCATGCCTGATGGGGGCATGGCAGGGCAGCCCCGTATAATAGAGGCACGGCTCACACTACATGGAGGCAACGATGCTCCCTCACGACTATGCACAACGCGTCTATGCCGGCGTCCTCGGCAAAATCATCGGCGTCTACCTCGGCCGTCCGTTCGAAAGCGCGACCCACGAGCAGATCATGCGCGATCTGGGCGAAATCGAATACTACGTCCACGAACGCCGCAACATGAACCTCGTGGTCGCCGACGACGATATCACCGGCATGTTTACCTTCCTCCGCGCCCTCAAAGACCATGGCGGCAACCCGCACACCCTCACCGCCGCCCAGATCGGCCAGAGTTGGCTCAATTACATCGTCGAAAACCGCACCATCCTGTGGTGGGGCGGCCTGGGGAATTCGACCGAACACACGGCTTTTCTTAATCTCAAAAAAGGCATCCCCGCGCCCGAGAGCGGCTCGATCGCCCGCAACTCCAAGGTCGTCGCCGAACAAATCGGCTCGCAGATCTTCATCGACGGCTGGGCAATGGTCGCCCCGGGTGATCCTGCCCTCGCCGCCGCCTTGGCCCGCAAAGCATCACAGGTCAGCCACGACGGCGAGGCCATCTACGGCGCGCAGATGATTGCCGCCATGGAGGCCCAAGCCTTTGTCGAGTCAGACCTCAACAAACTCATCGACTGCGGCTTGCAGCACATCCCCAAAGACTCCATCATCGCCCGGTTGGTGCACGACGTCCGCGACTGGCATGCCAAATACCCCGATTGGCACGACACCTTCCGCCAAATCCAGCGCGTGTACGGCTACGACACCTATGGCGGCAACTGCCACATGGTGCCCAATCACGCCATCATCCACATGGGGCTGTTGTACGGCGGCGACGACTTCCAAAAAGCCATGCTCATCACCAACACCGCAGGCTGGGACACCGACTGCAACGCCGCCAACGTCGGTTGTCTGCTCGGCATCAAAAACGGTCTGGCGCTCTTCGACCAGGGTCCCGACTGGCGCGGCCCTGTGGCCGATCGATTGTTTTTGCCCACCGGCGACGGTGGCCGGTCCATCAGCGATGCCCTGACCGAGAGCTACCACGTCATCAACATGGGCCGGGCCATCCACGGTCTGCCGGCGTTGGCTCCGAAGGACGGTGCCAAGTTCCACTTTTCGCTCCCCGGTGCGGTCCAGGGCTTTGTGGCCGACGATACCGAACGCAGTCGTGGGGTCGCCGCCATCAGCCAAGTGCAGGGCTACAACGGCGGTAGCAGTCCCGCGCTGGCAATCACGTATACCAACCTGGCCCGCGGCCGTAGTGCAGTGGCCACGACGGCGACGTTCATCCCGCCTGATAGCCTCAATACCAATAGCTCGTACGACATCCTGGCCTCGCCGACGCTCCACAGCGGCCAGACCGTCCGTGCCGTCGTGGCTGCCGATGCCGCCAATATCGTGCCCGTCGACGTGCAACTCATCGCCCGCATCTACGGTGTGGGTGACGCCATCGAGACCGTCCGTGGCCCCATCCAGACCATCGCTGGCACCCAGGCGACGACCCTCAGCTGGCAGATGCCCGACACGGGCGGCGCGCCGATTTTGCAGGTCGGCCTCGAGGTCACCAGCATGCCCCGTGCCAACGGGACCATCTACCTCGACCAGATGACCTGGGGCGGCACGCCCACTGCCAACCTGGGCCGACCGGCATTTGCCAATACCCTCTGGCGCCGGGCCTGGGTCGATGCCACGGATTTGTTCGACCATCGCTGGCCCGACCCCATCCGGATCGCCCAGAATCGTGGTACCGGGTTGTTGCTGCAGGGCACGGCCGACTGGTGCGACTACACCGTGCAGGCGGATATCACCCCCCATCTGCTTGCCAACGGTGGACTGGTCGCCCGGGCACAGGGGTTGACGCGCTACTACGCGCTCCAGTTTGTCCATGGCGGCAGTGTCGAACTCATCGCTCAGCACGACGCCGAGCGCGTGGTACTGGCCCAAGTCGCATACGACTGGCAGCAAGAGCGGCAATACACCCTGCGCATACAGGTGACCGGGAGCGCCATCGTCGCGACCATCGACGGCGGCCCGACGCTGATGGCAACCGATACGCGCTATGCGCATGGTGGCGTCGGTCTGGTGTTGACCGAGGGGCGGCTCATCTGCACAGCGGTAGCTGTGCATCCGTAGAAAATCCGTCATGCCCGCGTACGCAGGTACGCGGGCACTGCAATGCTGTTGGTGTGCGGCCGTCATGATAATGACGGTCGTCGCGGGGATGGGGGGTAAGGGCAAAACATGTTTTGCCCTTACCCCCTCTTGACGCCCTTACCCCCTCACGTCGCTCTTGCACCCGACGCTCTCCCGCCCCGACCGACGCCAGCAGCCCTGCGTCCTCATGCACTCAGCGGCTCTGCGCGAACGTCTCCAACCGCATCCTCACGCCCTCTGCGGCACTGCGCGTACGTTCTCTTTTGTGTTACTCAAAAAACGCCTTGTCCTCCGCCTCGAGGTACTTCTTGGCCGCATTGACGCGGAACGTCACGCCCAAGCCCGGTCGGTCCCACACGTCGACATAACTATCTTTGACAATCTGGTCCGGCAACCCATCCACAATGTCGTACCACCACGGCAGATTGGCCTTGGGGTACTCAAACGCGATGAAGTTGTCGGGCAACGTGGCACACACCTGCACCAGCGCCGACAAGCCAAAGACTGCATGCTGTAATCAATTACGTAAAAATGAGATTATAATTATTTTATTGAAAGTACGACAGGGTAACAACCAAAGGAGTAGAGATGAAGAAATGGTTTTTGATGATATTTATTATTTTGTTAATCTCGTGTGGATCCTCCAACGAAATGACGGATGGCTCCTCCAGCGAAAAGACGGATGGATCTTCCAACGAAATGACGGAGGAACGCGCATACAAGAGTTTAGTTGGGTTCACGCTGACAGACTGGAAGGATCGCGTTTCAGAAACAGATCGCAGCCTCGGCGAAATAAGGGGTGTGATACAAACAGCTGAAAATAAAGTAGAAATCATTTTTTACATCTCGAATCCGTATTGTGACACCTGTATACCACTTTCAGATGGGAAAGCAACTGCATTCAGGACCCCTGATGATAAATGGCTCTTGGATTGCATCACGTACGAACCAATGTACAGAGATTCTAAGGATAATCGAGAGGAGTGTGGCTTGTATCTCGACATGGACGAGTTAGCCGCCACTGCGTCCGAAGCATCTAACCAAACAAATAAAGAAACAAACCAGTCTGGTTCTGTTGCTTTGGTGGATGAACCAGCAACGACAGTTACACAGCCAACTGTTGCACCGGAACCATCAGTGACAGCTCGTCCAACAGCGGTGCCAGAGCCCACGTCGACTCCGAAGCCAACAAACACACCTGAACCGACCGAAACACCTGAACCAACCGCAACCCCATTACCTACGCTCGATCCTGATGATCCGATGGCAATAATTGCGCTTTCAGCCGGGGAGGATCAATCGATTGCCCTGCGCCGCAATGGGCAGGTAATTGCATGGGGTTCTAATGACAATGACAAATCGTGGGGTACGGGTGACCCGGACATCAAAGAGGGTGCCGCGAACCTTGAGGACATTGTGGCGATAACCGCGGGTGGGGATTATGAACTCGCGCTGACACGCGGTGGCAGAGTCATAGCTTTTGGCGGTTGGGATGATGATGAATTACCTTCGGGATTAAGAGGTATCGTGGCTATTTCGTCACGTTCTGGCCACTACCTTGCGCTGCGGCGCAACGGTGAAGTTGTTGCGTGGGGTTCAAACGACTATGGCCAGGCCGATGTTCCACCAGGGCTGACGGACGTCGTCGCAATCTCTGCGGGGGCCCGGCACTCGTTGGCGTTGACGCGGAGCGGCAAGGTAATTGCATGGGGTAAACACGATCAAATCAAAGTACCGCCGGGGCTCACCGATGTGGTCACTATTGCCGCAGCAGCATGGCATTCGATGGCGCTCCAACGTGATGGCACGCTTGTCATGTGGGGTGACGAAACGGAAGTACCTTCGTATGTAAAAGACGTCGTCGCAATCGCCGGTGGGTGGTCACACTCATTAGCATTGAGTAAGAACGGAGACGTATATGCGTGGGGTAATAATCGAGTAGGTCAAATCGAAGTTCCGTTTGATTTGCGTGATGTGGTCGTAATTGCAGCTGGGAATGAGCACTCGCTTGCTGCGACTCGCGATGGGAAAGTGTTTGCGTGGGGGAGAAACGAGGCCGGTCAAATCGAGGTGCCACCAGAATTACGCTAGCCGAGAACGAAGCAAATCAATAAGGAGGGGATTGCATTTCCCCTCCTACTCCCTCTCTCGCGGACTCTTCCTCTCTGTGGCTCTGCGTGCACGGGATTAGTTAATCGCCCCCGGCAATCCCCGCACAATCGCAACCGTCCGCACGCTCAACGCGATGACACTCAACAGCAAGTCCAAAATATACCGCGGCTCGCCCACCTCGTCGGCCCAGTCGTTGGGGTCATTGACGATGCCCGAGTCCTTGTGCGTCGTGATGGCATAGCGCTCGAGGACCCACTCGATGGCCGATTTGCCGTTGACGACATATTCATACGCCTCGGCCGGGATGTTGCTGATGGTGATGGCGCTGTTGTAGAGGATGGTGTCTTTGCGGTCTTTGGCCAAAAAGCGCATCTTCTCGACGCGATAAAAGCCACTCGCATCACCCGTCACCTGCACCTCTGGTAGCGGCGGGACCTCTTCGTAATGCACATGCAGCTCGGCCAACTGCCGCCCCGCCGCGCTGAACGCCCAGAAGTCCGCACTACTCTCGACTAGCGGCAGCCGTGGCAGCATCTTTTTGAGGTCGTTGGCATAGGTCGTGCGGTACTCCGGGCTATGCAGAAAGCCGTAGACGTAATAGAAAATGTCTTCTTTGCTCACAGTACTGCCATACTTGGCCTGCGCCTGCGCCAGGATCCAATCACTCACACCGTCGCGGCGCACAAAGCCGTCGCCGCCGGTGGCGGCTGCACTGAACATGTCGGATTGGGTGGTCGGGGCCGGTTCGTAGTAATAGAGGGGAAAGCTGATCATTGTGTCGAGAAAATGGAAATTTGTTACAGAATTTGTCAGCAAAACGGAAAAATCTTTACCAGCACCTGCTCCTGTAGCACATATAGAAAGGTTTTCAATTCTTCCAGTTGGGTAAAGTTTTGGCTGCAAATATCGACTCCAATTAAAATCTTTATTGTAATAATAATGTTGTTTATTAAAAGGGCGATATTGTCCTGAAGTGATATCTGATGAAATGAAAAAATGAGTGACACCCTTTTTTGCATCATCAAATAAGCTACTGTTCCACTTAATTGAAGCGTCGTCTTTGCTAACAACGCTTTCAACACTTTCATCACTGCCTAACCTGAATCTTTGATGAAAAATAGTCGTTTGTTTGTTGTAAAAATCTATCATTTTGATAATATTTTTCGTGATTAAGTCTTTGGAATAATTGTATACCCACGCATCTCGAGTGGAGTTTACCCCAGAAGAAGAAATGTTGAAGAATGTGTTCAGAAGGGATTTATCCTTACTAGCTAATGGGACCAACTGTTCAAAGTCATCGTTTCGTGAGTTTATCCAATCCCCATGCGTATTGGGTGTGAGTTCCTCTAGGGGTAGGCAAGTCATGCTGGCGTAGGTGCTGACCAACTCCAGCTTCTTTTCACGCGTGTGATAGTCGCCGATGTCGTGGTACAAGATCTCGGCACTGCGGTGCGGTTGCTGCCCGGGTTTTTTTACCAACAACGTGATGGCGATGGGTGTGCGTGAACCTGAACCGAAGATTTTGCCACCTTCTTTGCGTGATAGTTCACCACTTGTACGCTGATTTCCCCGCAGGTTGAACACATAGATCTTATCGATCGCTCTGCAGTGATTTTCGAAAGCCTGTTGCTGAGTTCCCACTAATCCAGGACCCGTTGGTCACGAAACAAATGATACCCCCATTGCTTTCTGATATTCGATCAGAAGCCCAACGAAACGCCTTATAGTAGCTATCATAAATAGATTTTTTTATTGTATAAGTATCGAAATTTTGGGCATATGTACTTTCGATTCTTTCTTCTAAGTTGAAGTATGTTAAATTCTGCGCATTATCATTTGCGCTCTTTTGGCCCACCGAGTAGGGCGGATTGCCGATGATGACGCGCAGCGGGGCTTTCTTCTGCGCCTCGACCCGGGCCGAGTTGTGCGGGAACAGCTCAGCAAACAGCTGCTGATTGGGCTCGCCCAGTTGGAACGTGTCGGTCAGGCAGATCCCGTCAAATGCTGTGTACTCGGTGCTGCCAGCGGCGTCGTGGTAGGCGTTTTCGATGTTGACCGCGGCGATGTAGTAGGCCAGCAGGACCAGTTCGTTGGCATGGATTTCGTGCGCGTATTTGCGGGTCAGGTCGCCCGGGCGGATCAGGCCACTCTGCAACAGGCGCGTGATGAACGTGCCCGTACCGGTGAACGGGTCGAGGATGTGCACCGCTTCGTCACTCAGGGTCTGGCCGAACTCCTGCTGCAACACGTCGTTGACCGAGTGGATGATGAAGTCGACCACCTCGACCGGCGTGTAGACGATCCCCAGCTGCTCGACCATTTTGGGGAAGGCCGTCTTGAAGAACTTGTCATACAGCTCGATGATGATGCGCTGCTTGCCGGCCGCGTTGTCGATGCCTGCAGCACGCATACGCACCGACTCGTAGAACTTCTGCAGCGCCTCGCTATCTGCCGCGACTGTCTGGTCCTCGAGCAAATCGAGCATGGTCTGCATCGACTGCGAGATGGGGTTGCTCTTGATGAACGAATATCCCTCGAACAGCGCCTCAAAAACCGGCCGCGTGATGATGTGCTGCGACAGCATTTCGATGGCCTGCTGCTGTGTGATGCTCGGGTTGATGTTGGACTGCAATCCCTTGAGGAACTGCCCAAAGACCTCGCTATGGCGCGTATTGGTGCTCACCAGCCGGGTGATACGCTCGACCTGGCGCTCGGCGATGTCGGCGACGTTTTTGGCCCACTGCTCCCAATAGCGCCGGTCACCCACTTTCTGCACCATCCGGGCGAAAATCGCTCCCTGAAGCTCGTCGAAGCGCATGGTGAGTTGGCTACCGTAGATGGCCTTGGTTTCGCTGGTTTTGGATGATTTTTCGCCCGTACCGACACCGACGACTGCAATTTTCTCTGGGAGCGTCTTGTTCAGTTCGATTTTGTTGATGGTGGCATTGAAGCGGTCGTCGTGGGCGCGCAGGGCATTCAGCACGGTCCAGACCACTTTGAAGCGCTCGTTGTCGTTGAGGGCCACCTCGGGCTCGACGTCGCTGGGCACGACGATGGGGATGATGATGTAGCCGTATTTCTTGCCGGGGGCTTTGCGCATGACCCGGCCGACCGATTGCACCACATCGACCTGCGAGTTGCGCGCCGATAGGAACAGCACCGCGTCGAGCGAGGGCACGTCGACCCCTTCGCTCAGACATTTGACGTTGGTCAGCATGCGACATTCGGGCGTGGTCTGATCGACGGCGTTCACCGGGTTGGCTTTGAGCCAGCCGAGCAAGCGGTCGCGCTCGGGGGCGTTCATCGTGCCGTCGATGTGGTCGGCGTCGATGGCGATGAGTTTGGATTGCTGCTCGGCGGGCAGGCTGGCGATGTAGTCGTGCGACACCTGGTCGAACATCGCCGTGATGGCTTTGGAGGCCTTGATGCTGGCGCAGAACGCCACCGCCCGGCGCATCGGCTCGGGGTCGCTGGCGGCGATGGTACCGTTGTCGCCCACGATTTGTTTGGACAAGGCGTTGACGCAGCCCATCAGTTTGAGGGCATCGTCGCCGGCGATTTCGTACTGGCCCTTGCCCAGCAGGGTTTGCATGTGGGCGGGGATGGTCGACTCGCTGACGGTCAGGATGAGCACTTTGTAGTCGGTCAGCAGGTCGCGTTCGACCGCCTCGCCGAAGCCGATGCGGTACATCTCGGGTCCGTACAGCGCTTCGTCGTCCATCGAGCAGAGGATGGCATCGGCTTCTTTGGCTTTGGTCTTGGCGTCGTCGCTGAACAAACGCGGGGTGGCGGTCATGTAGACGCGCTTGGCGCCGGCGATGAAGGTATCGTCGTGGATGCGGATGAAGTGTGATTCGTCGTAGCCGGTTTTCTCTTTGTTTTCGAGTGCCACGCCGGTGGTGCGGTGCGCCTCATCGCAGATGATGAGGTCGAAGCGGGCGAATTGCGGTAGGGTCTGTTGCAATCGTTTCTGGGCCGTAGCGATAACATCAATCGACTGATAGGTCGAAAAAACCACCGTCATGCCAGCTGTTTGGTTGTTCGCCCGTCGTGCAAACTGCTGGACGATGCTGTCGACATTGGTCGACGCAGGGTAGGCCAAGTCGACCACGCTGGTCAAGTCTTCATCGTCGTCTGAGCGTTTTTTGACCTGGGTAATCGCCGGGTCTGAGCAGATGCAGATGGCGTGCAGTGGGGTGGTGGCCTCGGCCGACCATTCACGCAGGCTCTGGCCGAGCAGAGCGATGGATGGTACTAGGAACAGCACCAATCCGTGCTGCTTGGTCTGTTCCTCGGCTAGACGCAGTGCGGTGAAGGTTTTGCCGGTACCGCAGGCCATGATGAGTTTGCCACGGTCGGCGGCAGCGAAGTGCTGCAGTGCGTTGCTGATGGCATCTTGTTGGTGGGGGCGGACGGTCTTTTGGGCGACGCGGGCGGCGCTGCCATGAACATGGGCGTCAAGCTTTTCCCAATCGACCGGGGCGTCCTGCAGGTCGGTCAGGTTCAGGCGTGTCACCGGTGGGTTCTGATGCTTGATCGCCTCGGTGGCGTTGCTCGTCCAGCGGTTGGTGGTCGATATCCACAAGCGTTGCGCAAACGTGTGCGAAGTGCCGTCGGGCAGGGTAAACGAGCGGCTCGAGGTCGCCAAAAACGAATCGACCATGGTCTTTTCGATGCTCGTGTCGGCATCGAAACATTTGCACTGGATGGCCCAGTATTCGCCGGTGTGGGTCTGTGCGACGAGGTCGATGCCGGTATCGGTGCTGCCCAGTGATGCCCGGCCGGCGAAGTCCTGCCACAACCAGACGTGGGTGAACTCGGCGGTATATTTGGGGTCGGTGCGCAAGTATGCGAGCATCAAGCGCTCGAATCGATCGCCTTTGTTGCGCTCCGAAAAAGAGACGGCGCGGTACGAAGACAAAATATTGTCAAAATGCATATGTGTGCTCTTAACTGTGTCAGTACAATATTATACCGATAGTTTGGCGCACATATGTGCTTCCAGCGAGTGCCAATTGGCCGCAGGCTAAGAGTGCATATTTTGGAGAGGGGGTCGAATATTGGAATTAATCATCGTGAGTATGACGCATTGAGAAGGTCGTTAATGACACGATCACTCGTGAAATCTATATCCAGCTCAGAGAGCGCAGCACCTTCATCGATTACTGCTTTCCTTCGGAGCGGATTTGATGGATCACTTTGGTACAAGAGAAGTGCTTCATGGTACCGTTTTTGCTGCGCGGTTACACGAGCCAAATGATCATTGTTAATCTTGTCGAATGTAGATTTTCCTGCTTTGTATGCTTTATAAAGCATGTAAACGACCACCCAAAACGCGATGTTAAACACTATTCCTATGTAGAAGGGTAAATTTTCCATTGTGTTTCCTTTGAACTAGACTACAGCTTCGCCCGTGCTACTGCGAGCGTAATATCCCGCTCGAGCTGTTGAAGGCTAAATGGTTCAACTTGTGGATACTCGCTGGTGAATTTGTGTAAATTGGTCCCATTCTGCTGAGCGGTGAAGTAATTAGAACGGTCAGACGGTTCGAGTGACAGCAGCGTCAACGATGCTTGATACTCTTGGCTGAGTTTTGATCGATGTTGCTGGGCTCGCCTCGTGAAGTCGGCATGCTCTTTGTCGATAAATGATCGAAATTGGTGCGCAACAACCAGCATAATGATGAAGCCTGCGAAAGCCCCTACAGGGTTCGCATTTTGGTCAATCAAAAGCGCGATGCCAACAGCGGGGATAAATCCTAACGGTGTGATGATCCATGTGCTTTTGGCACGCAAGTAGTAGCCACGCGGTGTTTGGTTTCTAGGAGGTCGCGGTGGTTGCATGTTGATTCCTTTCTATTCAAACGTAGTGTATATAGAGAAACCTTGAATGAAGTTGTCAATATTTACATAAACGTGTAACGTGCAAATACTGTTTTGTAAAATTCACAGAATTCTCGGTTTGGGTGCAGCCAGAATATTTTCTCAGCTTTGATGCCTGCCTATGAGCACCTGTAAGACAGTTTGAGTGCGAGCTAAGGCGAGCTTTTAATGATCCAAATGACACAACACTCACCACGACGACGTTTTTGCTAAACAACAACATCGTTATGATGGCAAGGCGGTTTGATTGTGCACTAAGTTCTGTCATCAGAACTTCGGAAGACTGCATTCAGGATCTCGGTGACGACGTCGGATGCACAGCGCTTCTCGGGCACTCGATGTATTCGCGGCTCGGGCGAATCAACCAACCGTGTGGCGAAGCAAAATTCCGAGTCGTATATCTCTGCCCCAGAGCAACCATTTTTCTTTGATGTGTGCTGTAAATCGGCATCGAGGTCGATTTATAGACCGCGGTTATCGGAATTCGTCAACAACAAACCGTAATACAATGCCGGAATTACGCCTTTGAGCACGCCGCAGACCAGCACCAGCATTTTCTGCCGGTGCAGCGCGACCGGTGGTTCGAGGCCGATAAGCGTGTATTGGGGGTACAACATGTGCGGCTTCCGGGAAGACACATAGAACGTAGCTAGACCGTGGACTTCAAACTTGCGTCGGTGGTGATGCTGATGATGGGTCTCCCCTTATGTTGGCGCATTTGAGGTCGGTGATTTTCATTCGTGTCCACCGAAATAAAACTTATACCCCCACGGCATGCCCCATAGCACCACGGCATGCCGTGGTGCTATGGGGATACACTACTCAAAAAACGCTTTATCCTCTGCCTCAAGATACTTCTTGGCCGCATTGACGCGGAACGTCACTCCCAAGCCCGGTCGGTCCCACACGTCGACATAACTATCTTTGACGATCTGGTCCGGCAACCCGTCGACGATGTCGTACCACCA
>CANHPK010000019.1 GCA_947462525.1 Roseiflexaceae bacterium
GCATTGGTCAGTCCCAACGCACCAAGAGTGACCGCACTCGTGAGAACCGGCCTGCGAAACACCTCGACCCGTGTCTCGCTCATGGTGACGCGCCAGCGCAGTGCATCGGGCCGATTCCGCATCACGCGATCGATTTTTTGAAAGAGATGGTGGATCGTCATTACTTCGGTTCCGGTGCCATTGTAATCAACATAATCAGCGGTTCATTGCCGGTGTTCACGACGCCATGCACTGTGTCAGCAGGAGCGATGATAATCGAACCAGCATTGCATAGCGCAACCGTCGTCCCAATGGTGAATTCCCCACTACCTGATTGGATGTAGTACATCTTGTCGTGACCGCGATGCATGTGTGCGGGCTGTGATTGCCCCACGGCGAGACAGTCGACGCCGACGAGCATGTGCTCACTCTGGAAGATTGTCCCTTTGTACCACCGCTCTGTGGTGATGCGGATGTGGTCACTGATGTGACTCAGCATTGGATCCTCCGTTCAAAAGAAACATCCACCGTTGCAACGCAACGGTGGATGTTTCGTTCATGGTGGAGCAATAGGGATTCGAACCCTAGACCTCCTGCGTGCAAAGCAGGCGCTCTACCAACTGAGCTATTGCCCCATGAGTTGCGTGGTGGGCGTAGGTGGACTCGAACCACCGACCTCGATCTTATCAGGATCGCGCTCTAACCAGCTGAGCTATACGCCCGTGTCATCACAACGAATGAGAGTATAGCATGCGAAAAGATACCGTGTCAAATCGAGTTTTCTATTCTCTCGCTTGTACGTCACCCGGCGCAGTCACGACGATTGGTATACTACTGATATGGACAAACTGCGATTGAGACACATGCGAACACCATACTTCGGCATCGTTGCACTGGTTGTTGCACTGCTTTCCCCTTTTGCGCTCCTGCAGAGCGCCGCCCAGGATCGCCCGGCCCCACTCATCATTGGCCGCAGTGTCCAAGGTCGCCCTATCGAAGCCTATCGCTTCGGCACAGGGTCGCGCAAATTTGTCGTCGTCGGTGCGACCCATGGAGCACCCGAACGCAACACACAACAATTGAGTTGGATGTTGATCGACTGGTATCGCAACCATCCCGAAGAGATCCCCTCCTCCGTCCGACTATACATCATCCCCGTGCTCAATCCCGATGGCGACGTCCTCGATTTGCGTCAGAACGCGAACGGCGTCGATTTGAACCGCAACATGGATACGACGCTTGATGCCTGTAGCGATAATGATTGGCAGACTACGGTATATGGCGCGGGCGGCGTCTTGTCGGACACCGGCGGGCCTTTTGCAGATTCCGAACCAGAAAGTCGCGTCATCCGGCGTTTTCTCCTCGATGCTTCTGCAGTCGTGTTTATACACTCAGACGCAGGCTTAGTTTTCCCGCCTTCGTGTGAGGACCCCGTCTCTATTGCGTTTGCACAGGCATACGCCGCAGGTGCAGGCTACAAATATGCACGATACTGGGATAAGTACAGCATTACCGGCGGCATGCATGACTGGGCACGTGGGATCGACCTACCAGCCATCATTCCCGAACTCCTGACCGGCGAAGAGCCTGAGTTCGACCAAAATCTCGGTGGCCTACGGGCGGTCTTTTTCAATACCGAAGTGCTGATTCCGGCAATGGGGTTTCGAACGGTCAATGACATCCCCATGCCGTTGCCCATCTGGCGATTCTGGCAGGCGCATGGAGAGCAACAGCTCGGAGCACCACTCGGCAGCGCCTCCGTCGCAGACGGTGTCTACATCCAAGATTTCACCACTGCTCGGGTACGCTATGATTCCACCGCCGAGTTCGATGCCGTCGGCCTGGTCCCGATTGACGACTACCCGCTCCAAGGCACACCCGTCGACATCATCGATCCCGATAGTGTGATGACCAATCCATCGACACCCTATACCATTCATGACGCATTTGCGCGTTACTATCGTCGGATAGACGGCGACGCCCTGCTTGGTACGCCACGTTCTGATGAAGTTCTCATCCAAACAGATGCCGAACAAGCTTCTACCCAACGATTCGATACCGGTGTGATACGGTACGATAGTGGGAGTAATCGGATTGTGCGTCTCCCGGTCGTGTGGGAAGCCGTCGCTCGTGACAATCTGCTCGCCACAGATCTCCCATTTCAACTACGGTGATTGTTATGCCACGACGTCTCTTAGTCGGTCTTATCTGTGCAGTAATCCTCGCTGTCGGGGGGTTCGTTGCCGTATCCCGCGAACACGCGTGTGCCGCACCGTGGCAACAGGTGTTGCTCGATGATGCCGCCTTCGATGCGATACGCACAGGTCTGCCATCCGGATGGTCCGCCGGCGCGCCCGGGGTTCGTGTCGGGACGTTTTCCATAGATGGTGGTTCGTCAGTACACATGATGGGCATTGGTACGTGGTTAGCAACACCAAACCAGTCAGTACAGCCAGGAACGCATCTGTGCGTTGCAGCACGTGCCCTCGCAGACAGCGCGTCAGCCACCCAAGTGCGGACGCGTTGGATCTGGACGACTGCAGATGGTCAATCTGTGACCCACCTGGGCGCGTGGCAGCCGGTCCGCGCATGGGCTGGCGATACAGACACTGCCCCATGGAGTGCGCTTGTCGACACCAGCGTCGCGCCTGCAGATGCGGTGTCCCTGTCCATCCGATTTGAACCGTCGTCGGATGACCGGATCTATCTCGATAAGATAGCGCTACGACACAGTCATGTCGGCACTGCACTCGCTGATGCACATCCCAACGCACACTCCCCGCTGGTGATCCGTCCCTGGCCGGCAGGATACAACGCTGCAGTATCGTTTTCGTACGACTTCGAATCGGCCATGGGTGGACTCGTCCATTCGCGTTCGGTCGACGATCCCAATGCGTCACAGGATCCGCTTCTGCGTGCCAAGCGGATGCGCGAAGGGTTGTGGAACTCACTCACCCTCTATGCACCATACGGGTACCGAGCGACCTACTATGTCAATGGCTACAACCTGCTGACCGGCAATCCCACCCGGCGGCGCTTCATGGAGGATCCAACCTTCACCTGGGCGACCAAGGCAAACGGCTGGCAATCCGACACATGGACGACCCAACCCTGGTTCGCCCAAGACCCCTACGCAGCAGATGGCCAAGCGCCTGACTGGTACTTCGGAGATCTACTTGCCCCCCTCCGCGCTGCGGGCCATGACGTCCAAAGTCATACATTCAGTCATTTTTATGGGGGCTACGCAACGACTGCTGAATGGCAAGCCGATTTAGCGGCCTGGAACACCCTGGCAGCCGAGCAAAACCTCCCGCCAGCGACGTCCTTGGCGTTCCCGTGGAGCAGTAGCGCCGGCATGAGCAATGCCAACTGGGATACACTCGAAGCCGCAGGGATTACCTCCATTACCCGCACTGCGTGGAACCCGCGCCTGCCGCAGTATCACATCGTGACTGCCCAAGATGCCCGTTGTCGAGAACTCCCTGGCCACGAACGCATCATGGTATGCCCTGACTATTACCTCACCGTAGCCCGGACCGCAGGAGCGCTCGCCATGCTCCCGTCCCTCCGCGCGAACGACGGCATGATCGACTATTGGGCACACACCGAAGAAGTCACCACGCCCGAACAAATCGCCGCCTGGCAGTCTGTCGTCGATGCCTGTGCGACTGCCGGTGATATCTGGGTTGCCCCATTGGCCGAGATAGCGGACCGGCAACGTTCGATTGCAGCACTCGTCCAATCCCAAGACAAAGACAACAACGGGCCGTTCATCCGCATCCATAACCCCGCCACACAGCCTGTCACCCAGGTTGCACTACGATTGACCGGTACCTGGCAGTTCGCTGATACGCGACTGCAATCAACTGTCGTTGATCTCGCAGCAGGACAATCGCTCGTCCTCCGTATACAGCAGCCCTAATGCGTCGCAGTGTATACTTGATTCATCCCGACCGTGCAATGCCACCTGCTACAAGGAAGACCGATTTGCTGAGCCGTCGTGTTGCGCATCGTTTGGTTCTTTTGGTGTGTATCGGCATGTTGATTGCCTGTAGCACACCGCAACCCACTGCGCCTGTCGTGCCAACACTCAATCCCGGCGGGCTCATTGCCACATCCGTCGCATCCAATCAGGTGAACTCTCAACTTGAGTCGCTCGGCAACTTCCCACGCATTGACGAGGTCGAATTTGGTGTCGTCGAGCATTTGTTTTATACCGATCGCGAACGTGTCCTGACGTTGACCGAGATTGCGGGGTTCGACTGGATCCGCCAACAAATCCATTGGAAGGACATCGAAGCATCGCCCGGTGTGTACTACTGGGACGAGGTCGACCGCATTATTGCGGATACGTCCGCCCACAACATCAAACTCATGATTAGTGTGGTGCAAGCACCTGATTTCTACGAACCAAATCACGGCATCCCTGCTGATCCCGTCCCGTTCGGGAACTTTGTCGAAAACATGGTGCAGCGCTATGGTGGCCTGATTACCGCGGTCGAAATATGGAACGAGCCCAACCTCGCCATCGAAAACGGCGGACGCATCGACGACACCGCCATTGCCCACTACGCCGAAATGCTGATTGAAGCCTACAAACGAATCAAAGCAGTCCGCTCCTTCACCTACGTCATCGCTGCGGCACCTTCGTCTACCGGCGTCAATGATGTCAATCTCGCCATGGACGATACCCTCTTTTTGTCCAAACTCTACGCCTACAAAAACGGCGCGGTCAAAAATTCTTTTGATGCACAAGGCGTCCATCCCGGTGCAGCCGCCAATCCGCCCGATACCTTGTTCCCCGACAAACCAGGCAATCCAGTCGGCTGGAATGATCACCCCACCCACTATTTTCGCCATGTCGAAAGCGTGCGCCAGACGATGGTCGACAGCGGCCTCGCCGAAAAACAAATATGGCTCACCGAATACGGTTGGGCCACCGAAAACAACACCCCAGGCTATGAGTACGGCAATGTCGTCAGTATGGACGAACAGGCCAAGTTCATCGGTGACGCGACGCAGATGGTCTACAAGTCGTATCGTGACGAGGTCGGCCGCTCATGGATCGGCGTTATGTTCCTCTGGAACATGAATTTCGCCGTCTTGTGGGGCCAACAAGGCAACCCTATTCACGAGCAAGCGTCGTTCGGGATCCTCAACCCCGATTGGAGCCCGCGCCCGGCGTTTATCGCCCTTCAGGGCATCCACATGCGCATCAAAAAAGAACAAGGCAAGTGGATCGAGCCCACACCATAACAGCCGGTATGGGAAGGCCGCACCGCAATGCGGTGCGGACCCTGCCAGCGTCTGCGGTGCTGGACTGTCAACGCCGCACTGTCACCCGCATGCCGTACTGCGGCGTGCACATCGCCTACAGTCCAGGTCCAACAGTCGTTTTTTGACGCTTCATCC
This sequence comes from Roseiflexaceae bacterium, assembly GCA_947462525.1. Taxonomy (GTDB): domain Bacteria; phylum Chloroflexota; class Chloroflexia; order Chloroflexales; family Roseiflexaceae; genus UBA965. The sequence continues at coordinate 5,392 of CANHPK010000019.1, forward strand.
CCATCAGATAGCGAAACGCCCCTGTGCAGTATGCACAGGGGCGTCGACGCAGAGGAGCGCTTAGGTCATGCTTGGTGGCGAGGTATCGACACCGTCATCGTTCGCTTGGGTGGACTCCGCCGGTACACTTTTTGCGTTCGACGATCCGTTGTTGCGCCGGCGCAAGTAGAGATACACTCCGCCACCGACCAACACGAGTACCGTGATGAGCAAGAAGATATTGTGTGCAATCTGGCTCACGATGATAATGGTTGTGCCCAAGATCAACGCGATGAACGCGTTGATGAAGCCCGTCACCCCTTCCACCGCTCTGCCAACGATGCCGATTACTCCCAAAATACGCGCCAATGGCTGCACAATCAGTTGCAACCCCATGAATATGGCAAATGTACCGAGCACGCGAAAAAGCCAGATGGTCAAAACGTACTCGCCGTGCATCGTCTCCAATGCTTCTGCATGCGAACCAGCAAACATGCGGAAGAATTTCTCGTCTTCGACGGTGGTGCCCACAATAGCACTGCCTTGCTTGGCACCGAACGCAGTAACGGTTTTGCCGACGGGCAATACAACATACGAAATGCGTATATCACCGACGATTGGTTGCGTCGCTGCTGATTCCGATGAAAAAATATAGCTGCCGGTTTGGACATATCCGCTGGGCAGTTCTACCGGCTCTGGCGTGATTTTGTTGCCTTCGGGGAGCTGCATCGATTGGGGATTCAGCTCAAAACTGTCAATCGTTGCATAATCAGCCGTGATGGTGGCATCGTCGAGTACTTTGGCGGGATTTTCGTGGCCACCTGGCTCCTCGAACGAACTCGATTGGGCAGGACTGCGTGTCCATTCTTTGCTGTAGGTATAGGTGGTGGTTGTTGTCGAACCACCGCCGACGGTATCCTCCGTCGTCGATGAGTCGGATTTTTCCTTCCATGCATACATTTCAACGACGCGCTCTAACGAGACATAATCCCCATCGACGAGATACGGAGCATCTCCTAACTGCACGTTGGTGCCCAAGGTACCAGTCACCGAGATGAATGCTCCTTCACTCGCAGAGTTTGGTTGTGTCGCTTCGACTTGTACGGCTTTGGAAGCGATTTTTGAGAGATCCTGTATCCCCTCGCCATACCACAATGCAGCCATTGCTGCGGGGATCAACACCAACCCAAACACCAATCCACCAAAAGAATTGGAAACGCGTTGACCCCAGTTTTGGCGCGTGACTTTGACGACTCGATTACTCATCTTTTCCTCACTTTCAGTGTTCCTGAGTATACAGTATAACCCTATATTTAATTTATTTAACAACATTTGCGAAATGGATGGTGTGTTATATTGAGAATATGAAGTTATTCTATTCAGATACATTTGAAATTCCATTGCCTGCTGGTCACCGCTTCCCGATGCCCAAATTTCGTTTACTGCGCGAGCGGCTGATGCAGACTGAACACATCCAAGGGCACACATTTGTCGAATCTCCGCAAGCTGCACTGACAGAGCTAGCGCGTGCTCATACGCCGGACTATATCCAACAGGTGATGGATGGCACATTGACTGCCGCAGAACAGCGCCGGGTGGGGTTCCCCTGGTCGCCTGCGGTGGTAGAGCGCGCCCGACGTGCCTGCGGCGCGACCACCGCAGCCCTCAAGGCTGCGCTCATCGATGGTGGGGCAGTGCACCTCGCAGGCGGCACGCATCACGCCTGTCGCGGCCACGGCGAGGGGTATTGCGTGTTCAACGATGTCGCAGTTGCAGCGCTCGAAGGTTATGCGAACGAGACGCTGCGGCGGGCGCTCGTTATTGATCTTGATGTGCATCAGGGCAATGGTACTGCCGACATCATGCGCGAGCACGAGTGGTGTTATACCTTCTCGATGCATGGTGCCAAAAACTACCCGTTCCGCAAAGTCCCCAGCGATTGCGATATCGAACTCGCCGATGGGACCGGAGATGATGAATATCTGACAACGCTCGAGACGGCACTCGACTATGTCAGTGCTGCTGCCCGACCCGATGTGGTGTTTTATACGTCGGGTGCTGATGCGCACGAGAACGACTCGATTGGTCGATTGTCCCTCACCAAAGAAGGTCTCAAGGCACGGGATCAATTGGTGTTTGCACGCTGTCGTCAGCTGGGTGTGCCGTTTGTGGTGACGATGGCGGGTGGGTATGGCCGTGACATCAACGACACCGTCGATATTCATCACACAACAGTCACCGAAGCACTGCGGGCAACATGACGACGATACAGCCGACTCCGACAATACAGCTCGAGTTATGCCCAGAACGTGCCGTGTGGTGGGCCCGGCAGCGTACGTTGTTTGTCGCTGACTTGCACCTCGGTCGGGTGCCTTCAACCTCGGTGGGCGATGACGCTCTCATTCGACAAACCCTCGAGCGACTCAGCAGCGTGGTACGACGCTACGATGCCCAACGCATCGTGTTTTTGGGTGACATGTTCCACATGAAGCGTCACTACAATGCCGAATTGTTGGCGATTGTGAGTGCCTGGCGAGCCCAAGTTGCATCGCTGGTATTGGTACTTGTCCGAGGGAACCACGAACGGGTATTGGGTGATCCGCCTGCGTCGTTGCATCTCAAATGTGTGGATCCAGGGTATAGCGAAGAAGGATTGACGTACCTGCACGAGCCACGCAACATGGAAGGCTACAGCTTGTGTGCGCATCTCCACCCGAGTATTTTGGTACCGAGCGCACGCGTAGCAGCCGAGGCAGTGCCGTGTTTTGTGATTGGTCAATCGTATCTTGTCCTCCCAGCATTTGAAGACCTCGTACCCGGGAGAATCATCCCCAAACGTGCAGATGAATCGTATGCCTATATCCAACACGGGACGGTTACCTCCGTATGAACCCACCACGCATTGTGTTGAATCGACGAATCGTGCTGACAAGCATCCTCGGTATAGCCTGGGCAATTGCCACGCGCAAAGCGAATACCCTTCCACAGCCGCGCGACGCTGCACGTCCAATCCCGTCCATTGCGTTGCAGACAGATACCGGTGCTGTGGTTGATTTCGCTTCTATTATCGGTACACCCTCCATCATCACGATTTGGGCAAGCTGGTGCCCGAGTTGTCGTGCAGCGATGCCGTTTTGGGAACGGGTGGCGGCAGACTATGCCAGACGTGGAGTCCAGGTCATTGGCATCAACCAGCGCGAGTCGTTAGCAGTCGTGCAACGCGAACGTGCGACGTTACCAACCGCCTTGACAATCTGGTCTGATCTCGATGGTCGTGTCCTCACCTATTTGCAGAGTACTGATCTGCCGACCACTGCATTTGTGACACGCACAGGGCATATCAGTGCAGTCGTGCGCGGTCCGGTTAGTGCTGAAGTCGTTACTGCGATGCTCGATCAGTTATCGACATACTAGTCTGTGAGGGTTCGTGTATACACTGATCACACTCGGGCCGTTGCGAATGAGTACCTACGGGTTGTGCCTCTTGGCGGCTACGTTCATCTGGTGGACCTGGTCCGAACGCTCACTCATCAAAAACAATCTTCCTCCCGCTGATTGGGTGTTGCCTGGCGTGATTGTGGCAGCATGGCTCGGTGGACGACTCGGGGTGATACTCTTGCAGACCACCTCTTTGCTTGATGCAGTCACGCAACTCAGCACCGTGCGGGTATTCGAATTCCAGTGGTGGTCCGCAATCGGGGTTGCGCTGATCATGCTCGTGAGAGTCCTGCCACAGTCGTTCTCGGGCAGTGTGCCACACATGCTTGTTCCATTGCTTGTGGCCTACGGCATGGCAACACTCGGCGCAACCATCGGTGGTACTGCTGTCGGCACTCCGACTGCGCTCCCCTGGGGGATAGAGAGCTACGGCAACATCCGACATCCGGTAGGTCTGTATGCAGCGCTGATTGTCTGGAGTGGTGCGGTGTGGGTAGCGCGCCGCCAACGAGCAGGTGCTCCGATTGGGTGGGCAACCATAGGCGTCTTTGCTGCCCAAGAACTGGTATGTGGCGGTTTTCGACTGAATGGTTGGGTGATAGGCGGCGGGCTGCATGTGACACAACTGGTTGGCTTGGTAACGTTGATTGTGGCACGCGAGCGTGTTATCATGACCCATCACAGAGAGACGTAGGATATCCGAATGCCGCAGCGAGCGTTTTTCTACAAAGAAACAAACGGATTCCGTGTCACCGTGCTTCCAACGTACCTGGTCGCTGAGTCAGACGAGCGTCTTGGGCGGTATGTTTTTTCCTATAGCGTCCGTATCGAAAACTGCAGCCGGATCACCGCACAATTGCGTTCACGTGATTGGATCATTACCGATAGCATCGGCGAAGAATACCGTGTCAGCGGTGATGGAGTCGTGGGTCAACAGCCGGTGTTGCATCCCTCTGATGTTCACGAATACCGGAGCTTCTGTGTGCTCAAATCAGGTTCGGGCAGCATGGGTGGGTTTTACCGTTTTCTGGATACCGACAGCAACGAATTCGATGTTTCAATCCCCGTATTTGCATTAACTATTCCCGATACTCCGCTACAGTGAATCGAGCGTATTCTGTGATGGATTTAACACGCATTCTGCAACTTCAACGCGTCCCGGGTGTCATTGACCTCGCATGGGGACACCCCGACGCCTCGCTTCTGCCTGTTGCCGATGTCCAAGCCGCAAGTGTTGCCGCGTTGGACAAATATGCAGGCACCATGCTGACGTATGGTATCGATCGTGGAATCGGCCCCCTCCGTGATCGGATCGCACTCCAAATTGCGCAATACGACGGTGTCGCACCACTCCCCGGCGAGATCATGCTGAGCGCTGGCAATTCGCAGGCACTCGCACAGGTTGCCATGCTTTATGCCCGCCCCAACGATGTCATCTTCGTCGAGAACCCTACGTACCATCTCGCATTACGCATCTTGCGCGATATGCCCGTGCAGATTCATCCGATTCAATGTGATCAGGATGGCCTGGATGTCAATGAACTGGCACAGGCAATCACGGCGTATCAGGCAGTCGGGCAGCGGATCGCATTTTTGTATAGCATTCCAACGTTTCAGAATCCCACCGGCGCAACATTGAGTGCGACGCGTCGCGATGCGCTACGAGCCGTCGTCGCGACGAGCGGACTCGTCATTGTCGAAGACGATGTCTATCGTGAGTTGTGGTTCGACACAAAGCCGATTCCGTCGTTGTGGGCGACGTTTCCACGCGGCAGTGTGATTCGCCTCGGGTCGTTTTCCAAATCACTTGCACCAGGCTTGCGTATCGGCTTTATCACCGCTGACGCAGCCACCATTGACCGTCTCGCGGGGTGTGGTCTGCTCGACAGTGGTGGAGGGATGGCCCATTTCCCGGCGTTTATCTTGGCTGAATTGTATGAGAATGGCGCCTACGATCGCATCGTTGCTTCCTACCGACAACGCTATGCGTCCCGACGTAATGCACTCGTTGCGGCGCTCGAACCGTTGCGTCAGCATGGATACACGTGGCAGCTGCCACAGGGTGGGTATTTCCTCTGGATGAAGTTGCCTGCTGCCGTGACTGCTGAGCGGGCGCTGAGCCGGATTCGTCACCAGCAGGTTGACGCCTTACCTGGGAGCGTTTTTGCGAGTGCATCGTTGGGGTACGAAGCCATTCGTATGGCATTCAGTCTGTACCCCGAAGAAGAGCTCACGACCGCAGGGAACGCAATCGTACGTGCACTCACCGAGTAGCGCAACAAAGCAGCACCCCCTACGCATACGCGTAGGGGGTGCTTTGTTTAGCGAAGGCCAATCGCGCTCCCGTCTGGATACGTATCGGAACGTGCCCACGTCGCAGCGTCTACCCGTGGTGCGACCAATACATTTGCCCCGAGCGTTGTCTTGCTGGGTACCACATTGCGCATGCCCACCAGCGTGAGTCCGCTGTGCAACAAATCGGGAACAGCGTTGTTTGCGACTGCAGGGGCAGCATGACCAATCCGACAGTTCGATCCGACGGTCGTCCCTTTATCGATGATTGCGCGGGTAATCGTGCACCCGGGAGCGAGAATCACATCCGGCAAGATAATGCTATCAATCACCGTCGTGCCCGCTGGAATAACAACGCCTGGACCAATCAAGGACCCACTGACCGTCCCGCCGATGCGACTCCCATCACACACCATGCTGTTGCGGATGACTGCACCGACGCTCATCTCTGCGGCCGGCATTTCGGCGCTTTTCGTGTGGATCACCCACTCAGGGTTGTTGAGTTCGAGCGCCGGATTATCGCTTAACAATGCCATACTTGCTTCGTAGTAGGCTTGTACCGTGCCGACATCTGCCCAATATCCCGCAAAATCGTAGGTTTGGACCGGCGTTTGGCGTATCAATGACGGCATGATGTCACGACCGATGTTCTCGTGGGTACCGGCATTGAGTACATCGATCAAAAACTGTTTGCGAAAGACGTAGATGCCCATGGATGCACGTTTCGAAACACTCTGAGTGGGTTTTTCTGCAAAGTTGGTAACGACGCCGTTGTGGTCGGTCGTGACAATCCCAAACCGCTGGACTTCATGGCTGCCGACCGTTTGGACCGCAATCGTGACATCCCGTTGCGAGGCAAGATGTGCCTGAATCATGGGACGGTAGTCCATCATATAGACATGATCACCCGCAAGCACGAGGACATGCTCTTCGGGTTGTTCGCTCATAAAATCGACATTTGCGCGCAACGCATCGGCGTTCCCTTTTTGCCAACTCATCCCCGTACCCACATAGGGATGCAGAATGTGCACTCCACCGATGCGGCGATCGAGATCCCATGGTTTGCCGACGCCGATGTGTTCTTGGAGCGAACGTGGCCGATACTGCGTCAGAACGCCGACATTGGTAATCCCCGAGTTGATGCAATTCGAGAGGGTGAAGTCTATGATGCGGTATTTGCCCGCAAAGGGCACCGCTGCTTCGGCACGTTCTGCGGTCA
>CANHPK010000020.1 GCA_947462525.1 Roseiflexaceae bacterium
CGGTGGGATTTGTCCTATACCGACACGACACTCGACCCGGGGACGTACACGGTCCAATTGACTGCATACGACAATGTCGGTAATGCACGCAACAGTAGTGCATACACGTTCATCGTGCCTCAAATAGCTGCCCCAACCATATCAGGAATATCCATGCCGCAGAGTGCAATCCCTTCGAGCGCCAGACTCAGCGCATCTGTCGCACCAGGGAACGGCATCACCACCGTCACCACCCGTGTCGAACTCGACACGACAGGTTCGACGGCAGCGCCGAGCACTCCGGTTACGGTCTGGGGCAGCGATGGTACCGCTCTGATCAGCGATGGATTCGCAGACTCTGCTGCAGTCCAGACAGCATCAATCGCGCAGATTGCCTTCAACGGCACCGACGTCGTCGCACTCACCGCAGCGGGTGTCGTTACCAACATCATCCCATTGGCATCACAAACACAGAGTTTTGCACTCGGTAGTACAGTAAGTCCAGTCGTCCAGATTTCGTTGAGTGCGAACCACTTGTTGGCACTCCACGGAGACGGAACCGTCGAGGCGGTCGGCTCCAATGGATCCGGTCAAACCACAGTACCAACGACCCTCGGTCGTGCGGTCGCTGTCGCTGCAGGGAGCAGTTACAGCCTCGCCCTGCTCGAGACAGGCGAAGTCATCGGTTGGGGCAGCAACGCTGCCGGCCAGACAAATATACCCACTGGGGCACGATCAGGCGTGCGCCAAATTGCTGCAGGGCCTTCGCACGTACTCGCCATTGGGCACAACGGTGGGGTTATCGCATGGGGTGACTCGAGCAATGGAAAAACGGCTGTCCCGCCTGAGGCATCCCGCGACATCATCCAAATCGCTACCGGTGCTCAACATTCGCTCGCACTGACAAGTGATGGCCGAGTCTACGCATGGGGTAGTAACAGTGCCGGGCAGACAACCATTCCCGCTACCGCTGTAGACGTCATCGCCATCTATGCCAGCGAGACGACCAGTGCCGCAGTGACCCGCTCCGGTCAAGTCATCTTCTGGGGATCAGCAACCGCACCGTCAGTAACGAATCCCGTCACGCTCGCGTTCACGAATTCCCGTGTCATTGCCCTCCAAGGAGCCATGCCTACCACACAGGTACGCACCATCCCGAGCGGAACGACCCCGGTACAAATTAGTCATACGTTTACCGGCCTCATATACAACAGGCGGTATCGATACAGCATCACCGCGAGCAATCGCAACGGCTCGAACACCCAATCCGGCACATTCATTACACAGAGCACCCCGAGCACGGTCTTTCTGCCCATGCTCAGCGCCGATTCCAGCAGTACGCCGCCGCTCTCCGTGACGAAATAAAGGAACAGACGATGAAAAAGAATCTCTTCACCCTCTGTCTCTGTGTACTGCTGGCAGCCACCGTTATCAACCAATTGCCGCTCGAAGCAGCTCCTGCCAAACCGGCACCGGTAGTGATCCCACCAAGCAATGTGTCCCGTGTGTTGCCGCTGCCTACCCGCGCGATGCCGATGTTCAACGGGCAAGTTATCCCCTGGGGGGTCCCTGCATCACGTTTGCTCAATGCACCACTCTCAACGGTCGGATCAATCGCGCAGGTCGTCGTCGGGGATCATCATGCCCTGGCTCTGTCGACATCGGGGCAGGTTGTCGGCTGGGGGACCAATACGGTGGGCGAGTTGACCATCCCGCCGACGGTCACCAACATCGTGGCAATCAGTGCGGGCAACCAGCATAGCGTCGCCCTCAAAGCAGACGGCAGCGTGTTGAGCTGGGGAGCCCCGGCAGCCCGCGTCACCAACGCAGGGGTCATCCTGAATAATGTGTTGCAAATGGCGTCAGGTGATGCACACACGGTCTTTTTGCAGGCTACCGGCAGCCCGAATCTCGCCGTGATGGGCAGCCTGTTGCAGCGCTCCTTGCCGGCGGAACTCACCGGCAAAACGTTCGTCCAGGTCGCTGCCGGGGACACATCCTCGTTGGCGCTTGACCAAGACGGCAATGTCTATCGCTGGGGCAGCAACAACCTCATCCCCCCAACGGCGCAGTCCAATGTCACCAAACTCTTCGCACAGGGCGATGTCTATGCAGTCCAGCGCGACGATGGTCAGGTCGTGGTGTGGGGGAATATCGCTTCGATTAATTGGAACGGCCGGTCTTCACCGTTCGGACCGGTCACTCTGCGTAGTGTCGATGGCACAATGACGGGTCGGATTGTCGCACCGGCAGTAGGAACCAATACCCCGTTGCCGACGGCGACGCGGACGATGACGACCTACAACAATGTAGGCATGACAGCGTCTATGTCGTCTGTACAAGGAATCGAAGGTCCCTCTCGTGCGTTGGATGGGGTGATCCGTGGCGACTTCTGGGCAACTGGTGCGACACACATCCACACAAATTATGAATTTGGAGCGTGGTGGGAAGTCGATTTGGGGTACACCCGTGACATTTCAACGATCACCATCCACGGCCGCACCGATTGTTGTACCACACGCTTGAACAACTCAAATGTGTTGCTTGGCAATGCGAGCTTTGGGAGTTCGATGAATGTGGTAAACAACAGAGCACTTGCACTGGACTGGCGCACGACTACCTGCAATAATCAGCTCCCGTGCACAGCGAATGCCGTGGCAATAAACACTGTTACGTTCCCCGCTGGTACACGCGCTCGTTTTGTGCGCATCCAACTCGAGGGTACTGATTATCTTAACTTTGACGAAGTTGTCATCAAAGGGATATTTGTCACGAACACCATCACGCCGACTGCTTCACAGACATTTACGCCGAGCAGAACCCCAACCGCTACCGCGAGCAACACCGCGACTGCCACTTCAACCGCAACGAGCACCCCAACGAACACCCCATCCAACACTGCAACGAACACACCAACCAGAACCCCCACATGGACGGCGAGCAACACCCCGACGCACACCCCCACCTTCACACCGACCAATACCCCTACCAATACCCCGACTAACACTCCAACCAACACCCCGAACTACACCATTGCGACATTCACTGGCCAACTGAGATCGCTCGAGGTCGCGCCATGGGGCATCGCACTCGGTGTGGGCAGTGATGCCCCAGTAGTATTCGCCTACAGCGGGCAGTCTGCACCAGCCGATCTCCCTCCAGACGCACTTACCCTGGGCATCAACCCATACCATCGCGCAGGCTTAGCACTAGCACCCGCTGCACCGATCCTCATCCCCACAGCGACGCCGTTTTTTGACCGCATGCCACTGCCCAGTACCACCAATACGACGGCGGGTTCGGTCGTGGTCTGGGGAGGAACCGCATCGATTTTGACGGTACCCGCTGCGGCAACGAATATCGTACAGGTCGCCGCTGGAGGACATCATGTCGTTGCCCTGCGGGCTGATGGTACCGTTCTTGCCTGGGGCGATAATCCCAACGGCCAGACTACTATTCCTGCCAGCATTGCCACCGTGCCAGCACTCTCCAGTCCCTTGCGCGTGGTCGCAGTCGCAGCAGGCAGCCGTCACTCACTGGCACTGCGTGCCGATGGTACGGTTATCGGTTGGGGCGACAACAACAAGGGCCAGACGACCATACCGGTGGGATTGACGAATGTCATCCAGATTAGTGCCGGCAACAGCCATAGTGTCGCCCTCAAACGCGACGGCACCATTGTGGCGTGGGGCGACAACACCTACGGACAACTTTCCACACCGTTGCTGGGTGGCTTTGTCAAAATCGCAGCGTCCGGCTGGCATACCGTCGCCCTCAATCAAAGCGGTGCGGTGACGGCGTGGGGCCGTAATCACGTCGGCCAAATCACCATACCGAGCGGCGTGTACTCCGACATTGCAACCGGACCATACAACACCGTGTTGACCTACGCCGATGGAACGGTGACCGTCGTCGGTGACGATACCTTCGATGAGCGCACCGTCCCCGAATCCATTTCTGTGCGTGTCGCAGTCGGGACGTACTTCATCACTGCAGTTACTCCCGACGGATCATTGACCGCGTGGGGGTTGAGCAACTCAAACCAACTCGACATACCACCTACCGTCGGGCGTGCCTATGCCGTCAGTGCCGGTGATGACTACGCAATTGCACTCATGAGCCCCGCTGACCCAACCCCCGTGGTCGGCACTGTCACACCTACCCCAGGCTATGACACCGTCCTGGAACTGCCTACGACACTGTGGACGGGGATCGCCGGGCGCTTCCCGATGCACCTCACCAGTCCAGTATCAAGATTCAGCGTGACGACCCCTTCAACAGCATTGCCGTATCTGTGTGGAACAGGCGCAACCTGCCCGCTGATTGTCACCGACGAAGCACTCGGTTCAGTCCTTTCCTTCGATGAACGTCTCGGCAACGAGGTGGTGAGCCCTGCTCCCGTGGTCCTTGCAAATACGTCGTTCACGGTGGCGTTTTGGGCGAAGCGGGCACGTGGAGTGACCGAAGAGACGATTCTCTCCCTCGGAGCGACCCAGGCCACCGGCAAACTCTTCTCATTCGGATTCGACACCGAAGGGCGCATCGAATGTGCGTTCTATGACGATAATTTGCTCACCGCAAACTGGTACAACGACACCCGCTGGCATCATTATGCGTGTGTCTACGACCGCACAACCAATGCGCGTCGCATTACTCGGGACGGGGTGGTTATCGCCGAGGACCGTGCCAAAGCACCATTCTCGGGTGCGGGTCCGCTGCTCGTCGGCCGACGTCCTGATCGTTCTGACGGTTTCAGAGGTTCGATAGACCGATTGGCCATCTACAACCGTGCACTGACGCCGAGCGAACTTTCCGCACCAGGCACATCGCCAACCAGCGGCGCGCTCGCCCAACTCGGCTTTGATGAACGTGTGTACGCGAGTGAGGCTCCGTCTCGTACACAACTTGTCTGTACCGTGACGAGCAATTGTCCCGCCTCAGTCTTCGATGGAACATCGAGCAGACTCGCTCTTTCATTCAACGCCACCAGCAGCCCCTTGACAACCAGTGAGCCACTCATCCTCAAACCATTCACCGTTGCCTACTGGGCCAAGTCAACAGCGACTGGGCGACAAGTCGTCTTTGCACAGGGAACCGGGGCGTCGATGATGTCGATGGGTTTCACTGCGGACAACCGTGCCTTTTGTGCATTCGGTACAAATGAATCAACCAGTGCCGTTCTCGATACGCAAGGGCATTTCGTCTCGTGCACGCTCGATGGCACCAGCCGTACATTGAGCGTGGACGATACATTCACCACGACCACGGCAACGCTCAGCGGTACTGGGAATGGTGCGACCATGATTGCACCGCTCCCAACAGGGACAAACATCAAGTACCAGGGTATCCTCGATGATCTGGCAATCTACCGCATACCGCTCAATCGCAATCAAATCATCGAACTCGCAAATCGAAGCGCGATAGCGCCACAACCGACCCTCGCAACCCTGACATCTACCCCTGTGGGCCGCTCCACCGCGACCAACAGCCGAACAATCACGGGCACCGCAACATTGAGTCGGACCGCAACCACGGTAGGCACCAAAACACCGCTCCGTGCCACGGTAACATACACACCGGCAGTCGCAGCGAGCTACACACGAACCAACACACCCAATATTTCATCTACCCCCAGCCGCACGAACACGGCGACGCTGACCCCTACCAACACCGTCGTCACATCGACGCCAACGATTACCTCGTCACCCACCAGCACATTCACACGGACACCCCTCTTCCTGACACGGACATCATTGGCACGTCGCACACGTACCATAGCGTACCAAACGTCTGTCGCCGAAACTGCATACCCTGCAACGGCGACGGTCTATGCCCGAAGCACAAGCACTGCAGCTGCCCGTACCGCAACGATGGCGGCTGTACTCACCATCACTGCGTATCCGCTCCCCGGCACCGGGACACCCACGCCATCACCGTACCCAGTACCATAATCGCACGCACTTGCCACGAGTACCACGACACCCCCGTGCAGTTGCACGGGGGTGTCGTGGTTTGGTGATTTCTGTCGTGGGTCAGAGCGCGCGCACTATCTCACGTTGGTACACAAACGGCTCCCATCCGCACTCCGACAACGCAGCCGCCATCCACGATGCATCTTCGATGTTCACAAACCGTAACAGCTCAGCAGTGGTCTGCGACGCCACAGCCTGGACAACTTCTGCAACGGGTATCGTCGATCGCCAGTCGGGATGAATCCCAAGTTGCATCACACTCCCACTCGCGGCCTGGATGATGCCGTACGCCACCACCGTGGATCCTTCGATGCGCACCACGTAGTGAGCCCCCCGTGCCGAAGCAGCCGCCTGCTGCCAACTGGGTACATAGCCGTTGTACATCGCTTCGTCGATCCCTGCAGGGAGCTCGCTGCGCACCTCCCAGCCCGTTGGCAAGCGATGTTCGGGGGGTCGTCTGGTACGAACACACACAAATCGACGGGTGGTGGTGCATCCATGTCGCTCGTAGAGTGTCTGCGCGGCAGTGTTGTTTTCGAGCACCTCGAGCTGGAACGACACAGCACTTGCGGAGCTCAGCTGCGCCCACAATGCGTGCAACATACCACTGCCTATCCCTCTGCTCTGGTGACCCTGTCTGACGCCGGTTGCCGCGTCGTACGTGACCCGACCATGTGCTCCGTCACGGACGCCCACCAATACAAATCCGACCAGTGTGTCGGCATCAAAGCACCCGACTGATAGATTGAGCGAAACATCCCGTGAGTCCAACATTGCCGATAGCTCTGCAACCGAGAGCGACATGGGTACTTCATATGACCCAAACGCATCCACAAAGGCATCGTGGATGTCTGTGATTGATACACCTTCCAATGTTCGATATTCCATCATTCCCTCTCTCGATTGATGCGGAAAAGCGTTGTCCCTAACGTCCGTACGGTACACGCAGAGCCGGAAGGACACCGCCGGCGCTGTATTTCTGCGTTGTACCGTGTTCACCTCCCATACGCTGATTCGGCAGAAAGGGGTCAGAACATCGTTTTGTGTAGCCTGTGGTGTGGCACGTGCACACATGCAGTATCTGCAACAACAAATGCCACACCCTGCGCTCTTGCGCAGGGTGTGGCATGAAGACTCGGGACTACAGACCAGCGGCGCGGCGCAGAGCGTCGGCTTTGTCGGTTGCTTCCCATGGCAGATCGATGTCAGTACGGCCGAAGTGACCGTAGGCAGCGGTCTGGCGATAAATCGGCCGGCGCAGCTTCAGGTCGCGGATAATCGCACCTGGGCGCAGGTCGAAGTATTCTGAAATCAGCTTCGAAATCTTGGCTTCGTCGATTTTGTGGGTGCCATAGGTCTCGATCGAAATCGATACCGGATGTGCAACGCCAATTGCGTACGACAACTGGACTTCGAAGCGGTCTGCAATGCCGGCTGCGACGATGTTCTTGGCGACATAGCGGGCAGCATAGGCTGCGCTACGGTCGACCTTTGTCGGGTCCTTGCCCGAGAACGCACCACCGCCGTGGCGGGCCACGCCGCCGTAGGTGTCGACGATGATTTTGCGGCCGGTCAGACCTGCATCACCATGTGGACCACCGACGATGAACTGGCCGGTTGGGTTGATGTGGACGGTTGGCTGACGATCCATCAGATGGGCCGGCAACACCTTGGCCAAAATGCGCTCCTGCACGTTCTCACGCAGGTCAGCCTGCGAGATGTCGGCGGTGTGCTGCGTGCTCAACACGACCGTGTTGATGCGCTTTGGCTTACCGTATTCGTACTCGACCGTGACCTGGCTCTTGCCGTCTGGTCCGAGGAACGGCATCAAGCCACTCTTGCGGGCAACCGCCAATTCACGGGTCAAACGATGCGACAACGCAATGGTCAACGGCATCAGTTCGGGTGTTTCGTTACAGGCGAAGCCGATCATCATACCCTGGTCGCCGGCACCGACGGCATCGACTTCAGCGTCGGACATTTCGCCGCCGCGGACTTCGAGGGCCTTGTCGACACCCATGGCAATGTCAGGCGATTGACCGTGGATGGCCACGATAACGCCACATGACTCTGCGTCGAAGTAGAATTTGCCATCGGTGTAGCCGATTTCGCGGACGGTCTTGCGGACCAAATCCTGCACGTCGACATACCCGTTGACGGTTACTTCACCCATCACGACGACCAACCCGGTGGTGGTGGCCGTCTCACATGCGACACGCGCACGTGGGTCGATGGCGAGAAATGCATCAAGTACCGCGTCGGATACCTGATCGCACAGTTTATCCGGGTGTCCTTCGGTCACTGACTCTGACGTAAAGAGCAGCGACTTCGAGTTCATAAATGATGTAGACATGCGTCTCCTTTACTACACAGGATTCGTCGTGACAACCGCAGCGTCAAACTATGTTTGACGCTGCGGCGACGGCGAACTAGGTGCCCTCTTCCCAGGAACCGAGGTATTTCACCTGCTCGGTGCTGAGCAGATCGTATTTGATGCCCATGGCGCGCAACTTGAGCGCAGCGATTTCGGCATCGACGGCCTTTGGCAACGCGTGCACCGCAGCCGACAATTTGCCTTTGTTCTTGAGCAAGAACTCGGTGGCCAGTGCCTGATTGGCAAACGACATGTCCATGACGGCGCTTGGGTGACCTTCGGCTGCTGCCAAATTAATCAAGCGACCATCGCCCAACAGGTTGATGCGGCGACCATCTTTGAGGATGTACTGATCAACGAACGGACGTGGCTGGCGCTTCTCGACCGTGATGGCGTCGAGGTCGTCGATGTTGATTTCGACGTTGAAGTGACCGCTGTTCGAAATGATACAGCCATCCTTCATCACGGCGAAGTCTTTGGCGCTCAACACGTGCTTGTTACCGGTTGCCGTGACGACGAAGTCAGCCTGTGATACGGCTTCTTCCATCGGCATAACGCGGAAACCGTCCATAGCGGCTTCGAGTGCCTTGACTGGATCAACTTCAGTCACGATGACCCACGAACCCATGCCACGGGCGCGCTCGGCGATACCGCGTGAGCAGTAGCCGTAGCCAGCGACAACGAAGGTTTTGCCGGCCAACAACACATTGGTGGCGCGGATGATGCCGTCGAGGGTACTCTGGCCTGTGCCGTAGCGGTTGTCGAACAAGTGCTTGGTGTCGCTGTCGTTCACTGCAATAACAGGGAAGGGCAACACGCCGTCGGCAGCCATTGCACGCAGACGAATCACGCCCGTGGTCGTCTCTTCGGTGCTGCCCAACATGGTTGGGATCAGGTCGCGACGTGTTTTGAGGATACCCGACACCAGGTCCGCACCGTCGTCTTGGGTGACATGTGGGTTGTGTGCCAGTGCTGCCTCGAGATGCTTGTAGTATGTTGCGTTGTCTTCGCCTTTGATGGCATAGACAGGGATTTCTTCGTGCTTGACGAGTGTCGCAGCAATGTCGTCTTGGGTCGACAACGGGTTCGATGCTGCCAACACGACATCCGCGCCGCCCGCAGCCAACGTGGCCATCAGGTTGGCGGTCTCGGCCGTGACGTGCAGACACGCTGATACGCGCATCCCGGCGAACGGCTTCTCTTTGGCGAAGCGCTCACGGATTTGGCGCAACACGGGCATTTCGTTTTCTGCCCAGTTCATGCGCTTGCGACCCTGATCGGCTAAGCTAATGTCCTTGATGTCGTACTCTTTACTCATTGAGAACCTACTCCTTACTGCGATTCTTCTTGCCCGATATGCTCACGTAGACCGCTCGTCAGTGAACGTCGCCACGCGTCAATGACCTGCGCATTGGCATACGAATCCAACAACGATGTTGGGCTTCGCTCTGCGGCAGGCACGGCCACGGCGTGGGCGAATGCCACGGCCTGCTCCACAAAATGATTGCATGGCGCTACGGCAATCTCATCGAGTTGCGCGAAGTGGGCGCCACGCCAAAGACGAATGGTCGACACACGATCAGGAAAAATCGTGAACGGACGTTCAATCTCTATCACTCCATCATACCCGATTATTCGGGCATTTTGGAAGAAACCACCGACAAAACTCACGCTAAATGTCGCGTCGATGTCATTTTCGAGCATACAGACTGCGCTTGCCCTGACATCGACCTGATTTCCACCCCACAGTGCCATACCAGTCACCTGAGTCACTGCAGACGATGTCATCAGTCGCGCATAATGCACCGCGTAACAACCAAGATCAGCAATCGCACCCCCACCGACACGCTCCGTCATGCGGATATCAGCAGGGTTGTCTTGTCGATACCCGAACCCGACGTGGACCTGCGTGACAGCCCCAATCGCGCCGCTCGCCAGCAGTTCACGTGTCGTGGTGGTCTGTGGATGGTACTGATACATCATCCCTTCGCGTACCACAACCCCCGCCGACTGCGCAGCCGATTGCATCAGCGCCACCTCGGCGGCAGTGCATGCGAGCGGCTTTTCGACCAGCACATGCACCCCTGCAGCAATAGCCTGCAACGCAATCGGTGCATGCAGATGGTTAGGTAGGGCGATATACACTGCCTCACAGCATTGTGATGCCAGCAACGCGCCAATATCATCAAATGCCTGCGCCGAAAAATCCTGCGCAAGCACGCGTGCAGCCTCGATGCGCCGCCCATAGACCGCGGTAATGCGATGTCCAGGGGCGGTATGCATTGCCGCTCCGACTTTTTTGGCAATCCGGCCTGCGCCGATAATCCCCCAGCGCACGATTAGGCCTGCAACGCCCGGCGAACGGCGTCATCGGCACCGAACGACCCGACATAGCGCGTATAAAACTCTGCCGGAGTGTACTGGTGCTCCTGACAGCCATGATGCTCAATAGCGAACGCACCTGCCAACGAAGCCATCTTGCCGCATGTCTCTGCCGACAACCCATGTGACATCCCAAAGACAAAGCCAGCGAGATAGGCGTCGCCCGCACCCGTCGGGTCCCGGACCGCGTCGACGGGTGCAACATCGATACTTGTTTCGATACGCACACCGCTGCGGGCATCCGACACAATAGATCCTTTGTCGCCGCGCGTAATAACGGTCAACGGTACCCGTTCGACCAGCTCTTGTTCGGTTTTGCCGGTCATCTGGGCCATCATGGCGAACTCATAGTCGTTGCCGATCAGCGCATATGCTCCGTTGAGCCCATCCAAGATCTGATCTGCAGTCAGTCGAGGGGTCTGTTTGCCCGGATCGAACAAAAACGGAACCCCCATCTGGCGGCATTCCGAGACGTAACGGGCCATCGCTTCGGGATCTGTCGGCGAAATAACCACCAAATCATCTTTGGTCAACCCAAATCCCAACAAGCTCAAGTCGCGTGACCGTGCCATGGCACCGGTATAAAACGCCACCAGCTGGTTGTTGGCTTGATCCGTATTAATAAAACACGAAGCGGTGAACTCACCGACGACTTCGTGTACGCCACTTGCATCGACACCGCGGCTTTGCATCCATGCACGGTATTCACCGAAATCTTGACCTGCCGATGCAACAACCAATGGCTGTGCGCCCAGCAACGCGAGCGAGTAAGCAATGTTGCCAGCAACACCGCCACGCATGCGCTTCATCGAATCCACCAGAAAGCTCACCGACAACATGTGGACGCGATCGGGCAGAATATGGTCTTTGAAGAGACCGGGGAAATTCATGATGTAGTCGTATGCCAACGACCCTGTGACTACCACGCGCATGGGATTCTCCTTCATTCTGTGTATCCACGTATCAACTGCACCAGCAGTGCATCGACCGCTGCTGCGGTCGTACAAGTCTGTGCAATAACCGCTTCTGCCTGGTCAACGGGGGCTTGTCCGAGCGATTGTGACGGCGCAATCACAAGCCCGCTCCGGAGTTCCGCGGGGGTAGCGCCCGCCGCCAAAAACCGATGTATTATCGCATACACGCGTGCATCGGTTTGCGCCGTCTCGGCCGTATCTACCGCATCAACCGGGACAACGCCGATGCCGACGCGCATCCCTGTGCTGAGTGCACGGACAAGATCTGCAATCACCTGATCATCGACGAGGTGATCCTCCCAATGGGTCACAATCAAAACGTCTATCGGCAACTGGACAATCTCGCCCAGGGGGGTCCCGCAGCGCAAAGTCAACGCACGTTGACACGGGATAGCCAACACCACCCGTGCCAGCGCGACGAGTAACTCATCACGATCGATTGTCATGAACGGCGAGCGCATCACGTCGTAGAACGGCTCTTCGAGACAGACCATGGCAGGTCGATTGGTGCGCATGACCGCGTCGGCTTGCAAGCGTGCCCGCAAGCAGCAATGAATCACC